>CAMBEQ010000041.1 GCA_945865545.1 Sediminibacterium ginsengisoli
GGATCAACACCAAAGCCATGATTTTGAGTGGTGATTTCACATAAGCCAGTAATGACATTTTTTACTGGATGATTCAACCCACGATGACCATGGTGCATTTTAAAAGTAGGAATATCATTGGCCAAAGCCAATAACTGATGTCCTAAACAAATACCAAAAACAGGTTTCTTTTCTTTTAAGACCTCTTTAATGGTTTTAATGGCATAGTCCATTGGTGCTGGATCTCCAGGACCATTGGATAAAAAATAACCCGTTGGATTAAATGCTTTCAAAGTGGCAAAATCGGTTTTAGCCGGATGCACTCTTACATGCGCCCCTCTTTCTACCAAGCATTGTAAAATATGTTCTTTCACACCAAAGTCTAAAACAGATACTTTTATTTTTGAACTGGTATCCCCTAACTCATATACTTCTTTCGTACTTACCGTACTGGCTAATTCTAATCCATCCATACTGGGCACTTTAGCCAATTGTTTTTTCAAGGCCTCTACGTCTAAATTATCAGATGAAATAATACAATTCATTGCTCCGGAATTACGCACATGTATTACTAATGCTCTTGTATCTAACCCTTCAATAGATACAATATTATTAGCTACTAAATACTCGTTTAAATTTCCATTGGCTTGGGCACGACTAAATTTTTCTTCTAAATTTCTTCCAATTAAGCCATGAATTTTTACAGACTTACTTTCTACATCCGTTGCCTTCACCCCATAATTTCCTACATGCACATTGTTCATGATAATTACTTGACCAGTATAACTTGGATCGGTAAATACTTCTTGGTAGCCGGTCATGCCTGTATTAAAACAAATTTCACCAGTGGTGGTTCCAATTTTACCAAAGGCTTGGCCATGAAAAACGTGGCCATCGGCTAGAACTAATATTGCTGGTTGTGCGCTCATTTGGGTTGTCGTGTTTTGTTATGCAAAAAAAGATACATTTTTTTACTTTTCCATAATAACTTTTAAACATTAGGTCTAATTCAAAAGAAATGGCGAAAAAGAGCAAAAAAAAGGCAAGACGGTTAGTCTTGCCTTGTATGTTAATTCGTTAAAATCATTATTCAGCAGCTGTTTCAGGTGAATCAGTAGCCGTTTCAGCAGCGTCTGCTGCTGGAGCTTCTTCCTTAGCCTTCTTAGCAGGTGCTTTTTTAGTGGCAGTAGCAGTTGATTTGCTACGACGTGTTTTCTTAGCAGGTTCGACAGCAGTAGCTATTGAATTGCCATACACTTCGTTAAAGTCAACTAACTCAATCATCGCTTTTTCCGCATTGTCCCCTGGACGAATGCCTAATTTGATGATACGAGTATATCCACCTGGACGAGCAGCAATTTTAGGGGCTACTACGGTAAATAACTCTTTTACAGCCTCTTTATCATTCAAATAGCTAAACACGACTCTGTGGTTGTGGCTAATTTCCTCTTTGCTACTTGTTTTCTTTGTTTTGGTAATTAATGGCTCCACATAAGTTCTTAATGCTTTTGCTTTAGCTAAAGTAGTAACGATACGCTTGTGCGTAATTACTTGGCAAGCTAAGTTCATTAATAAGGCATCTCTGTGTGCCTTTTTTCTACCCAAATTGTTTTGTTTGTCTCCGTGACGCATGACTTTTAAGTTTTATCCTCACACCGTGTCAGGAATTGTGAGGTTTGAGCTTTCGCTCGTTATAAATAGTGACTTACTGGTAGTCGATAACGACTATTGTAAATCTAATTTGTCTAATCCTAATTTACCCAAATCCATTCCAAAGCTTAATCCTCTTTCGATTAATACTTGCTCAATTTCAGATAAAGATTTTTGACCAAAGTTTCTAAACTTCATCAAGTCTTCTTGCTCATATTGAACTAGTTCGCTTAAGCTATTAATTTTAGCAGCTTTCAAGCAATTGAATGCACGAACAGAAAGATCTAAATCCTCTAATGGAGTTTTCAATACTTTTCTTAATTGCAATACTTGCTCATCCACTACATCTTCTTTCTTATCTTCTTTATTATCAAAAGTGATGTTCTCATCAGTGATAATCATTAAATGTTGAATTAAAATTCTAGAAGCTTGCTTCACCGCATCTTCAGGATGAATGGTACCATCGGTAGCCACATCTAAAATTAATTTTTCATAATCGGTTCTTTGTTCCACACGATAGTTCTCAATAGCGTATTTCACATTCTTGATAGGTGTGTGAATAGAATCGATAGCGATATAGCCAAATGGCATTTCTTTTAATTTATTTTCTTCAGCAGGAATGTAACCGCGGCCTTTGCTAATGGTTAATTCAATTTCTAATTTAGAAGTTGAATCCATGGTGCAAATAACCAATTCAGGATTCATTACCTGGAATTGCTGAGAAGCATCACCAATATGACCTGCATTAAATTCGCTGCTGCCTTTAATAGATAAAGTTATTTTTTCAGAAGAAACTTCTTGATCTGCCTTACGCTTAAAACGAACTTGCTTTAAGTTTAAGATTAATTCAGTAACGTCTTCTGTGATACCTTTTAAAGTAGCAAACTCGTGGTCTACTCCTTCAATTTTGATACCTACTATTGCAAAACCTTCCAAAGAGCTTAATAAAACTCTTCTTAAAGCGTTTCCTAATGTTAAACCGAATCCTGGCTCTAATGGACGGAATTCGAATTGTCCTTCAAAGTCGTTTGCTTTTTGTAAAACAATTTTGTCAGGTTTTTGAAAACTTAATATTGCCATGTTAATAATTTTTTTTGTTTGATTCTTCTTTTGGAAGAAATGTGGTTAAGTGCTACTATTTAGAATACAATTCGACAATTAGTTGCTCTTTGATATTTTCTGGAACTGCTTCACGCTCAGGCATGGTAATAAAAGTACCAGTGTTGGTAGTTTCATTCCAATCTACCCAGCTAAACTTAGTGTTTCTTCCACGTTGTTTGCTAACGATAGAACTATTGTGTGCACTTTTTGGACGGTAAGCGATCACATCACCTGGGCGACATGTATAAGAAGGCACATTGGTAACATCACCGTTAACAGTAATGTGTTTGTGTGCTACTAATTGACGTGCTTCGGGACGGCTTGCCGCTAAACCCATTCTAAAAATGGTATTGTCTAAACGAGACTCCAATAATTTGATCAAGTTTTCACCTGTAACACCTTTAATACGAGATGCTTCTTCAAATGTTTTACGGAATTGTCTCTCTAATACACCATAAGTGTATTTAGCTTTTTGTTTTTCTCTTAACTGTAAAGCATACTCTCCTAATTGCTTACGCTTGCGCTGTGCGCCGTGCTGGCCTGGAGGGTTGCTGTTTTTGCCTAACCATTTTGCGTTTCCTAAGATAGGTTCGCCGAAAATGCGACAAATTTTGGTTTTGGGGCCTGTGTAACGTGCCATAATTCTTGTATTGTGATTTTTTAGTGTCGATGCGTCATCAGTAAAAATCTAAAATGAATGATGCACCCTTGTTGGTTATATAAAAAAATTAAACTCTTCTTTGTTTTGGAGGACGACAACCATTGTGTGGCATTGGAGTTACATCGCGTATTGCAATTACTTCAATTCCTGATTGAGAGATAGAACGAATAGCGCCTTCACGTCCAGAACCTGGACCTTTAACGAATACTTCTACTCTTTTAACGCCTGCATCAGAAGCTACTTTTGCTGCATCTGCTGCTGCCATTTGAGCTGCATAAGGAGTGTTCTTTTTAGAACCTCTGAAGCCCATTTTACCAGCACTGCTCCAGCTGATCACTTGACCGGCTTTATTAGTGAAAGCAATAATTAGATTGTTGAAAGTTGCACTGATACGAACTTCGCCAGATGCATCAATTTTAACGACTCTTTTTTTAGAAGCCGCTTTTGCACTGTTTTGTGCTTTGATTGGTTTTGCCATTTTTTTTGAGGTGTGTTTTTATTACTTGTTGTTACTTATAATAGAAACGGGTTTTTAATAAAATCTCCCCTACTTTTTTTGTAGGATCCAATTTTTATTCGAATAAATTATTTCTTAGCTACTTTTTTCTTACCAGCCACTGTCTTACGCTTACCCTTACGAGTACGTGAATTAGTTTTAGTACGTTGACCACGAACAGGTAACCCTTTTCTGTGACGTAAACCACGGTAACAAGCAATGTCTAACAAACGCTTAATACTCATAGAAACTTCACTACGTAAAGCACCTTCTACTTTAAATTCAGCATTAATGATATTACGAATTGCTGTTTGCTCATCGTCGTTCCACTCATTTACTTTTTTATCGTAACTGATGTTTGCTTTGTTTAAGATGTATTGAGCAGTAGAATGTCCAATACCGAAGATGTACTGTAGTCCTATCTCTCCTCTTTTGTTTTTTGGTAAGTCTATACCGGCAATACGAGCCATATTTTAAAACTGTTTTTTGTTAATTGTATTTAGATAATTATCCTTGTCTTTGCTTAAAGCGAGGATTCTTTTTGTTGATAACGTATAATTTACCTTTACGCTTCACGATCTTGCAATCGGCACTACGTTTTTTAATGGATGCTCTAACTTTCATCTTTTTATTTTTAAATATTTATTTCTTTCTAATTATCTTTCAACTACTTATGTCTGAAATTGATTCTTCCTCTTGTTAAATCGTAAGGACTCATTTCCAAACCCACTTTATCCCCTGGCAAAATTCTAATATAGTGCATACGCATTTTACCAGAGATCGTCGCCAAAATTTCATGTCCATTTTCTAATTTCACTCTGAACATGGCGTTGCTCATTGCTTCAATAATAACTCCATCTTGTTTAATCAGCGGTTGTTTTGACATACTTATTTTGGGGTTGCAAAGATATGGAAATGAATGGAATTATGAAAAATTCACCCCGAAATATTACGAAATAGGCAAAATAAAAGGAGAACTGAGTGTTCTCCTTAAAATTACGTTGATAATCAATTAGTTAAGCAATTACATGCCTGGAAACCATGGTCGACCTATTCCAGCCCTAAAAGGCCAAGGAATGGCGGACAAAATGAGCAGTAAAGCAATGAGGTAAAAAGTAGTGGTCGAGCCTGGCTTACCCCCCTTTTTGTATTTGATGTGCCCAATAGTGATTAAGACAATGGCAATAACCATGGATAAAATATGCTCCACCGCCCAAAAACGGCCTGCTGCATCCTTCATTACTTCTTTCATGCCCCCAGCCGCTTGGCTGATTAATTGTAAACCTACTGGGCCAAAAAAGTATTGGTAAAGGCCTAAAACCAAGGTGGTATGGGCACTAATTAATAAAATTTTACTTGTTTTAAGCGCGTCTTGCTTGGTCAATAATTTAGCAATAGACAGAATCAATGTAATTAAAATGACCCATCTTAGAAGATTATGCAAATGCAATAAACCTGTATTCATATTTAAAATTTAAAAGTAGTAGCGTCAATTTGACTAAGCTAATATATCCAATTTAATGAATTAATCTACCCAAAATCCTCAAAAAAAATAGACCTTTGTACCAAATTGATCCTATGGCCATCATTGCACCCTCTTTATTAGCAGCTAATTTTTTAAAATTAGGAGAGGCTTGTGCCATGCTTAATGAAAGCGAAGCTGAATATTTTCACTTAGACGTAATGGATGGAAGTTTTGTTCCCAATATTAGTTTTGGCTTACCTATCATTGAACAAATAAGAAAAGCCACAAGCAAAGTATGTGATGTACACTTAATGATTGTTCAACCCGAAAAATAAATTGAAGCTTTTAAAAAAGCCGGTGCGGATATTTTAACTGTGCATTATGAAGCCTGTCCTAATTTATTAGATACCCTTGCACAAATTAAAGCGCATGGTATGAAAGCGGGTGTAGCCATTAATCCAGCTACCGATGTGTCTGTACTAACTCCTTTTATAAAAGAAATTGATTTGGTATGTGTGATGAGCGTATACCCTGGATTTGGCGGGCAAAAGTTTATCGAGCCCACTTATGAAAAAGTAAAAGCCCTAAAACAAATCATTACCCAAGCCCATACCAATACCCTAATTGAAATAGATGGCGGGGTGGATATGAACAATGCTGCCGCATTAGTGAAAGCTGGCGCAGATATACTCGTGGCTGGAACTACTGTATTTAAGGCAGCCAATCCTATTGCTATGATTGCTTCGCTAAAACAAGCTTAGCCTTTTTCGCGATGCTTGTAAGCAATTCCTTAGCACATTCATTTTGCTCAAACTTGTTGCCTTTAATGTTACTTCTTCTTTAACAAATTAAGAATCTAATGTTATCAATTTTAGTAATGCACATTTGTGCGTATTTAATCCTTGTTATTTTGTTTTAGTTAATTTAAATTTATGTTAGGCTGATAAAAAAACAATACTAACCTTTAAATTCTAATCCATTGACTGAAACCATCATCAATTTAGAAACCGTTAACCCTATTGAATTTTTCGGCGTTAACAACAACAAGTTCGACATCTTAAAAAAGAAATTTCCTTTACTCAAAATTTTATCAAGAGGTACTCAGATTAAACTAAGCGGTGCACCAGAGCAGATTGATTTAGCCAAAGAAAAAATTGACTTGATCATTCAGTACATGCAACGCAATGGCCATTTGAGTGAAAACTACTTTGAACAAATTTTGGGAGGCGATGACGCTGAGGTGACCGATAATTTTATTGACAAAAATCCAAATGAAGTGTTGGTTTTTGGCCCCAATGGTAAAACCGTTAGAGCCAGAACAGCCAACCAGAAAAAAATGGTACTAGCTGCCGATAAAAATGACATTGTATTTGCAATTGGACCTGCCGGTACGGGAAAAACCTATACCGCAGTGGCCTTAGCAGTAAGGGCTTTAAAGAATAAAGTGGTAAAGAAAATTATTTTAACTCGCCCTGCGGTGGAAGCAGGTGAAAACTTAGGTTTTTTACCAGGTGATTTAAAAGAAAAGATAGATCCTTATTTACGCCCCTTGTATGATGCCCTAGACGATATGATACCTGCCGATAAGTTGGGTTATTATATGACCACGCGTACCATTGAAATTGCCCCTTTGGCGTATATGAGAGGTCGTACTTTAGACAATGCATTTATTATCTTGGACGAGTCTCAAAACGCCAATGATTTACAAATTAAAATGTTTTTAACCCGTATTGGCTCCAATGCCAAAGCCATTATTACAGGCGACCCTACCCAAGTGGATTTACCTAGGAATCAAAAAAGCGGATTGGAAAAAGCCTCTCGCATATTGCAAAATATTGAAGGAATTGCCCATATTCAATTAGATGAGGAAGACGTGGTAAGACATAAATTGGTAAAAGCCATTATTAAAGCCTACGAAAAAGAAAGAGAAAACGAGACCGAGAATTCTTACCACAGATAATCGGAACTCGAAGAAGCGCTTCCCTTAAAAATTACCTACCCCGGCCCGAATAGAGGGACGGGGTATTTTTTTACACCCACTGCAAAAAAAATTAATTAATTTCATACCAATGGCTGCAACGCAATTAAATCAATTTACCATTGGGGTGGAAGAAGAGTACATGGTATTAGACCCTTCTACCAAGGAATTAAAAAGCCATCAACAAACTATTGTCAACGAAGGACAGAAAAAATTTAAAGACAAAATTAAAGCCGAGATGCACCAAGCGGTGGTGGAAGTTGGCACAGGCATTTGTCAAAATGTAGATGAAGCTTATCAAGAAATTTTAGAATTAAGAACCCATGTTTCGGAAGTAGCAGGCAAATTGGGCTATAGTATTGGCGCTTCAGGTACCCACCCTTTTAGTTTGTGGGAAACACAATTGGTATCGGACCAATCACGCTATCAAGCTATTTTAAATGAATTGCAACAAGCAGCCAGAAGTAATTTAATTTTTGGATTGCATGTTCATGTAGGTATTGAAGACAGAAGTATGGCTATACAAATTGCCAACACCGCCAGGTATTTTTTACCACATATATATGCATTAAGTACCAATTCGCCTTTTTGGGAAACGCGTAACACAGGTTATAAATCTTACCGCAGTAAAGTATTTGATAAATTTCCAAGAACAGGTATTCCAGATACTTTTGAAAGTATTGAAGCCTATGAAAAATTTATTCAGCTACTTATTAAAACAAATTGTATTGATGATGGTAAAAAAATATGGTGGGACTTACGCGTACACCCAGTATTTAACACTGTTGAATTTAGAATTTGCGATGTACCCATGACGGTACAAGAAACCATTACCATCGCTGCCTTTTTTCAAGCCATTTGTGCCAAAATATTTAGCCTTCGTCGACAAAATATCAATTTCATTAATTACCAACGAGCATTAATCAATGAAAATAAATGGAGGGCCAGTAGATACGGTATTGATGGAAAACTAATAGACTTTGGAAAAGAAAAAGAAGTACCTGTGGTTGACCTCATTAACGAACTATTGGATTTTGTAGATAGCGTTGCCGATGAATTAGGAAGCCGGAGCCATTTAAATAAAGTAAAAGATATATTTACCAATGGGACCGGAGCCGATCAACAATTGCGTGTATTTAAAGAAACAGGAAGTTTAATTGAAGTAGTTAAATATATTGAAACTAGTTTCTTAAAGGTATAGTCCTATAAAGTATTAGCTGCTGTACCAAAGTCTTCGTTATTCTCCCTTTTTGTAATCAAATAAAGTGGCTGTAAATAAACCTCTTTCTCTTTTTTTGAAAATAATATCCCAGTTGCCTTTGTATCTTAAAATTTTGGGGACCAACTGCCCATTAAAATAAGTCATCTCTACTTCCATTTGCACATTAAAATCGTATACCCCCGCTTTATAGCTTAAAGAATAATTGCGCCCTAGCACTTCTAATGTTTTTGGATTAAACCAAGTAATCATTTGATCCACTACCACTCTGTCCTTATTAAAAAAGCCTAAATCTTTTTTAGGTTGTACATCAAATACATAAGCCAATTGGCCATGGTACTCGACATAGTCTAATTTGTAATCGTATAACTCGTGCGCCGATTCATCATACAAGTCTAGTTTATTGCCAATAAAAGGAATACCGGGTATTTTTTTCCCTGGATTAAAAAACAACATTTTTAATTGTTCTTTGGCTTTTTCCATATTGCTGCCTTCCACTACTCTTTTTTTACCTTTCACTATATTGGTTTCCCCACAAATAGTTCCTTTGGTAAAAAACAAACTAGCATACAAGGAAGGGGTCTCATAATTATACTCTCCGGCAGCATTGCGTAAATTACCAGTTGTTTGCTCTTCCAACACTTCCATCGACCTACAATTGTCTTTTCTAGTTTGTTTGGTTTTGCTATTTAAGGTAGCTACTACCTTTTCGTTCTTATTTTTCATTTCAATGAAATTGTAAGAACTATATCCAATGGTTCTTAATGTTTTAAATGCTTTATAAAAACTAGTATCCTCTTTAATTTTTTTTAAGATTTCTTTGTAATCAAAATGATTACGCACAATGGCGTCCGTTAAAGTAAACTTTTGGCCTTGTTCATTGAAGGTAGAATCCTGGGCAACCGCTTTTAAATGTTGGATAAGCAGTAAGCTTGCCAATAAAAAATATTTTTTGAACTTGAATGGCATATTTTAGTTTAACTGCTAATAAAGCTAGGTGTTATTTAAGTAGAATCATTTTATAATCCACTTTCGCTTTGCCTTTAGAAATATCATTCAATTTTCCTTGTAATATTTTACGGCGCAAGGGCTTTAAATAATCGATGAATAATTTTCCCTCAATATGATCGTACTCATGCAAAATAATTCTGGCGGTCATGCCATTGAAAGTCTCGGTATGTTGCACAAATTTTTCATCCATATAAGACAAGGTAACCGTTTCAAACCTCGTTATATCTTCTCTAATTTTTGGAATACTTAAACAGCCCTCATTGTACATCCACTCTTTGCCTCCGGTCTCCAGTACTTTGGCATTGATAAAAACTTTCTTAATGCCGGGTGCATCCGGGTATACTTCATCTTCTTCCTCTCTATTGGCAAAAATTTGAGCACTATCCATCACAAATAAGCGAATATTCTTATTTATTTGAGGTGCTGCCAATCCTACCCCATTACTCTCATACATGGTCTCCCACATAGATTCAATTAAAGTATCTAATTGAGCATGGTCTGCCGCAATGGGTAAACTAATTTTTCTTAAAATAGTTGCACCGTAGGCAACAATTGGTAAAATCATACAACAAAATTATATTGGCTGCAAAGTTATCAATAAAAGATGGCTTTTACGAACGGTTGGTGAGATATTCCTGCAATAACATGGTAGCCGCCACCCGATCAATGGTTTTTTTATCTCTACGGTCTATTTTCTTCATGCCCATCTCTACCATGGCTCGAACCGCATTTTTGGAACTATAGCGCTCATCCACTGTTTGAATGGGAATGGTTGGAAATTTTTTGCCTAAATCAATAATGGCTTTTTTCACCAGCGGCGTAGCATCGGTGGGGGTATTGTCCAAATTAAGTGGCTCCCCTATTAAAATTAATTCCACTGGTTCTTTTGAAAAATAATCTGCTAAAAAAGTAAATAAGTCTTTGGTATCGACGGTCGTTAAAGCCGTTGCAATAATTTGCAAAGGATCGGTTACTGCTAAACCGCATCTCTTTCCCCCATAATCTATGCAAATAATTCTAGCCAAGTTTTTCTATTTAATTAAAATGAATAAAATTATTGTTGGTGCTACTCCTCATCTCTAATACCAAAGCCGTAATTACAAAAACACTAAATACAATACTCGCAATTCCATTGGCCGTCATAAAAGCAATATTTACTTTACTTAAGTCATTGGGTTTTACAATACTATTTTGATAAATAAGCATGCCCACAAAAACAAGCAAGCCTATTAAATACATAAATTGAAAGCCGCCAACAAAATAAGCTGCAATAATAAAACCCGCAGATAATACATGTAGCAACCTAGCGATGGTCAGGGCTTTGTTCAATCCCCAATAACTTGGAATAGAGTATAAAGATTGTGATTGATCAAAATCAATATCCTGCAAAGCATAAATAATATCAAAACCACTTACCCAAAAAACCACGGCAAAAGAAAATAGTAAGGGAAGTAAAGCAAAGCTTCCTGTTACGGCTAAATAGGCGCCAATAGGTGCAAGGGATAAACCAATGCCTAAAACCAAATGGCATAAATAAGTAAACCTTTTAGTGTAACTGTAAAATAAAATAACAAACAGCGCCACCGGAGCTAAATAAAAACAAATCTTATTAATAAAAAAACAAGCCAATATAAAAACACCCATATTAATAAAAACAAATAACAAAGCTTTTTCTGCTTTAATAATGCCTGCTGGAATTTCTCTAATGGCAGTTCTCGGATTCAATTGATCAAAATGCCTGTCTAAATATCTATTAAAAGCCATCGCAGTGGAGCGCGCCGTAACCATACATATCAAAACCAAAAAAAGTTTTAAGAAAAAATGCTCCACCGGTAATTGAGCCATCCACTGTGCTCTTACCCCCAACACAAAACCAATTAATGCAAAAGGCAATGCAAAAATGGTATGTGAAAATTTAACCAAGCTCAAATAATTCTTAACTGCCGACATATTGTTACTACACTTTAATTTAAAAAATAATATTCCTACACTTACACCCCCTATCTAACCATCTCCCATAAAACAATCGCGGCTGCAATGGAAATATTTAAAGAATGCTTCATTCCATATTGAGGAATTTCCACTGCACCATCACATTGTATCAATACTTCATTGCTCACCCCCTCTACTTCATTGCCAAAAACAAAGGCCACTGAATTGTTTTCTTGTTGAGTTAAATGGCTTTTGAAATTTTCCAAAGAAATGCTGCCCTGGGTTTGTTCAATCGCATATACTTTATAGCCCTGCTCTTTTAAAGCAAGTACCGCGGCGGCTGTTTGTTCGTAATACAACCAATCCACCGAATCTGTGGCACCTAATGCCGTTTTCTGAATGTCTCGATGAGGAGGCTGTGGTGTAAACCCACACAAACAAATACCTGATATTAAAAAAGCATCGGCGGTTCTAAAAACACTACCCACATTGTGCATACTGCGGATATTATCCATCACCACTACAATGGGCTTTTTGTTGGCCAACTTAAAGTCGGCCACCGACTTTCGTCCCAACTCGTCCATGGTTAGTTTGCGCATACGCAAAAGTAGGCTTTTTATGAAAAATTATGTAGGTTTGTCCACCATGTCAAAATCAAGTGCCGATACGCCACTCATGCAACAACACCGGGCTATTAAACAAAAATATCCCGATGCTATTTTGTTGTTCCGCGTAGGTGATTTTTATGAGACATTTGGTGAAGATGCTATTGTGGCTTCCAAGGTTTTAGGCATCACCCTTACTAAAAGAAACAATGGCGCCGCTTCTTCCAGTGAATTGGCAGGATTTCCTCATCATTCCTTAGATACTTATTTGCACAAATTGGTCAAAGCAGGCCATAGAGTAGCTATATGTGATCAATTAGAAGATCCAAAAAATGTAAAAGGCATTGTAAAAAGAGGGGTAACCGACATGCTCACACCCGGCATTGCCACCAATGATAAATTATTAGAACATAAAAACAATAATTTCTTAGCGGCTATTTATATCGAAAATGAAAAAGGAGGCATTGCTTTTTTAGACATTACTACCGGTGAATTTTTAATCGCCGAAGGCCATACCGATTATTTAGATAAATTATTACAAAGCTTACAACCTGCCGAAATTCTACATCCTAAAAATTATCAAACAGCGTTTAAAGAAACTTTTGGTAACGGATTTTATACTTATGGATTAGATAGCTGGATTTTTGACGAAGCTTTTGCCACCGAATTATTATTAAAGCAATTTCAAACTACTACCTTAAAAGGATTTGGTATTGCAGATCAAAAAATAGGTATTATGGCGGCAGGTGCCATTTTGCATTATTTAAAAGAAACCGAGCATCCGCATTTACAACATATACACACCATAAAAAATATTGTAAGAGAAGAAATTTTATGGATGGATAAATTTACCATTCGAAATTTAGAATTGATGGGCAATGGCGCAGATAGAAAAGGATTGTTAGAAATTATGGATGCCGCCAAAAGCCCAATGGGGGCAAGATTGTTAAAAAGATGGTTAGTATTTCCTTTACAATCAATAGAACAAATTAACAATCGCCTAAATGCAGTTTCTACTTTACTAGAAGAACCTGCCACTTCCAATGAATTAGGCGAACTCATTGAATCCTGTGGCGACTTAGAAAGATTGGCCAGTAAATTATCTACCCGAAAAATTCAGCCGCGTGAATTGGTTCAATTAGCAAAGTCACTAGAAGCAGTTATTTCAATAAAAAGTTTATTAACCAATAACAAGAATCATTATTTACATCAAATTGCTTCCGATATAGCCGTATGCGATAAAAGCAAGACCGCCATTTTAACTACCTTGCAAGAACAACCCCCTGCTACGATAGTTAAAGGTGGTTTTATTAAAGAAGGTGTCTCTGAAAGTTTGGATGAATTAAGGAATATTTCGAGTGGAGGAAAAGATTTTCTAACACAAATACAAAACAAAGAAGCAGAAATCACTGGGATATCTTCTTTAAAAATTGGCTACAATAATGTATATGGTTATTATTTAGAAGTAACCCATGTACACAAGAATAAAGTACCTGCCGAATGGATTCGCAAACAAACACTCACTACCGCCGAAAGATACATTACCCCCGAATTAAAAATTTACGAAGAAAAAATATTAGGCGCCGAAGATAAAATTTTAACCCTTGAGCATGAATTGTATCAACAATTATTAGATAAAGTGTTTTCTGAAATGGGGGTTATCCAAAAAAATGGACAATTAATTGGCGTGTTGGATTGCTTATTATGCTTTGCACATATAGCCAAAGAAAATAAATATTGCAAGCCCAGTTTAACGGAGGATACCATTTTAAATATTACTGCAGGGCGACATCCTGTTATTGAAAAAAGTTTACCCATTGATCAGGCCTATATTCCCAACGATGTTTTCTTGGACCCTGCTACCCAACAAATTATTATTTTAACAGGACCTAATATGAGTGGTAAAAGTGCGGTGCTAAGGCAAACTGCTTTAATTACTTTAATGGCGCATATGGGTTCTTATGTTCCAGCACAAGCAGCTTCTATTCCACTCACCGATAAAATTTTCACCCGCGTTGGTGCCAATGATAATTTAAATGCAGGGGAATCTACTTTTATGGTGGAGATGCTAGAAACGGCCAGCATCTTAAATAATATTAGTGAACGTAGTTTAATATTATTGGATGAAATTGGAAGAGGCACTTCTACCTACGATGGTATTTCTATTGCTTGGAGCATTGTAGAATTCTTGCACCAATCCAAGCAAAAGCCTAAGACACTTTTCGCTACCCACTACCATGAATTAAATGATTTAGAAGCACAACTTTCCACCGTGCACAATTATCATGTGAGTCATAAGGAAGTAGGCAATAAAATAATTTTCTTGCGCAAATTAACCAAAGGAGGCAGCACACATAGCTTTGGTATTCATGTGGCTAAAATGGCGGGCATGCCCAATATTTTAGTAAACAGGGCCAATGAAATTTTAAAAGAAATGGAATTGAAAAATCAGGGCAGTCAAAATTTAGCTACTCCTTCGGCACAAGAACCCAATGCAAAATATCAATTATCTATTTTTGATGCACACACTGAAACATTTGAATCTATTAGAAAAGAATTAGATGAAATGGATATTAATAATTTAACGCCCGTTGAAGCTTTAATGAAATTACAAGCCATTAAGAAAAAGCTGAACTAAGAAAAAAGTCTTTATAAAAATTATTGACTTATATAACGCTGCAAGTAGTCATGAATTTTTTGTTGCAAAGGCGCGCTCACTGGAACAAGTGGTAAACGTAATTCATTTTCAATCATCCCCTGCTCAAACATAAAAGCTTTTATCCCAGAAGGATTGTTTTCTTCGTACATATAAGAATAGCCTTCCACCAATAAATCGTTGATTCTTTTAGACATGGAAAAATCGCCCGCCATCGCAAATCGAATCATATCAGAAAAAGGTTTTGGAAAAGCATTGGCAGCAACACTTATTACGCCATCTGCTCCACAAGCAATTTGTGCCATCACAATTTCATCATCTCCACTCACTACTAAAAAATCGGTAGGTCTATCTTTTAAAATAGCAATGATCTGTCCCATTTCTGGACCTGCTTCTTTAATGCCTGCAATATTTGGATGAGCTGCTAAACGAAGCGTTGTTGCCGCAGACATATTTCTTCCAGTACGACCTGGAACATTGTATAAAATAATTGGTTTGGGTGCTGCATCTGCTAAAGCAATATAATGCTGAAACAATCCCTCTTGAGAAGGTTTATTGTAATAAGGGGTAACACTTAAAATGGCTACCACTTTTGTTAAATCAAATTTGCTAAAAGATTTTATCACTGCAGCAGTATCGTTTCCACCAATACCAATTACAATAGGCACACGACCATTTACTTTTTTAACCGTACAATTAAATACTTCTATTTTTTCTTGATCCGATAATACCACCGACTCTCCTGTAGTACCTAATGTTACGATATAATCTAAGCCACCTTCAATTTGAATATCGATTAAATTTTCAAGCGCAGCAAAATCAATGGATTTGTCTTTTTTAAATGGGGTTACCAAAGCAACGCCAGTTCCTTGTAGGGTTTTTCTTAACATGTAGCTAAAGATAATTAAATATTATTACGCTTCCTCCCAGAAGCCCATTTTACTGTATTTTTCAATTCTGTTTTCCACTCTTGTCGCTGGTGCAATGTCTTTTACTGATGCCAAAGCCTCTATAATTTTTTCTTTTAATAAAGCAGCCGCTTCAGTATAACTCCAATGGGCCCCGCCTATTGGCTCAGAAACAATTTCATCAATCAAGCCAAAGCCTTTCATATCAATGGCTGTTAATTTTAATTGTTCTGCAGCTACTTCTTTCTTATCCCAACTACGCCATAAAATAGAGCTACAACTTTCTGGAGAAATAACGGTATACCAGGTATTTTCCATCATGAGTGTTTTATCTCCCACACCAATGCCTAATGCACCTCCACTGGCGCCTTCCCCAATGATACAAATGATAATAGGTACTTTTAAACGAATCATTTCATAGATATTGCGCGCAATGGCCTCCCCCTGACCTCTTTCTTCCGCTTCCAAGCCTGGGAATGCCCCTGGGGTATCAATCAAACAAACCACAGGTTTATTGAATTTCTCAGCCAATTTCATGAGTCTAAGGGCTTTTCGGTAGCCTTCAGGATTGGCCATCCCAAAGTTACGTAGTTGACGTGCTTTGGTATTACTGCCCTTTTGCTGACCAATCATCATTACCGTATGACCATCCAATTCGGCGAATCCACCCACCATGGCTTTATCGTCTTTTACATTGCGATCGCCATGTAATTCAATAAATTTATCGCACATGTTTTGAATGTACTTTAAAGTATAAGGTCTATCAGGATGACGACTTAATTGTACTCTTTGCCAAGGTGAAAGGCTTGCTGTGATTGCTTTACGCTTATCTACAATAGATTGCTCTAATTGATCGATGGTAGCAGATAAATTAATTTTTGTATTTTTTTCGGCTAATTTTTTAGTCGCATCTATTTGTTCGTACAAGTCTTTAATAGGTTGTTCAAAATCTAAAAACTGTCTATTTGGGTATACTGGCATAAGCTTCAATTGGGATGTAAAAATAATAAAGCTTTTTTAATAAAAGATTTGTTTAAAAAAGCAGTTTCCCCTTATCTTTGCAGCCCTTATTAGTGGATTTATCCACAAAGCAAGGATCGGTAGTTCAGTTGGTTAGAATGCCGCCCTGTCACGGCGGAGGTCGCGGGTTCGAGTCCCGTCCGGTCCGCATTAAAACAATTAACCCCTTGATAATCAAGGGGTTTTTTTATGCCTGTAGCTGAAAGTGTAACTCCCCCTTTATTATTTATAACGAATAATATCCGGTTGCTCTTCCAACACCTTCTTTTGTAATAACTTTTTTATTCAATAATTCAACAATCGTTTTCTTTACGGTTGGAAGTGGTATGTCCAGCTTAGTTGAGATATCTCCTGAACTGCATCCGGCATGATTTTGAATATAAAAATTAATTCTTTGTTCACGAGGTGTTAGTCTTTCACTAGCTTTTTTACTTTCTTCTAATTTCAATAACAAATTGCTTTGAATATTATTTATGCAGCTTGTAAAAAACGTTAGCCATTTTGTTACGTTCTCTCCTGGTCTATTTTTTTGTGTATCCATTAATACTTTGTAGTATTCGGATTTTCTATTTTCAATTTCATGTTCAAAGCTTACATACTGTATCCACGAATAACCATTCTTCAATAAAAGTAAGCTAGCTAATAATCTGCTTAATCGACCATTGCCATCTTGAAATGGATGGATGCTTAAAAATTCATAAACAAACAAAGCGTCTTTTACCAGTGGTAATGTTTCTTCATCATTATTATACCATTCAAACAAGCGTGTCATTGCATCCTGCGTTTGAAATCCAGGTTCAGTTGTTTTGAAAATAGTTTGTTTGGTTCCGTCTTGTAAATTAGCTTCAACCGCATTGGTTAATTGTTTGTATTCACCCTTATGCCATGCGTCTTTTACACTATATTTCATTAAGAAATTATGTAAGCTCTTGATTTGACTTTCAGTAATATTAATAGAAGGATAATTTTCAGTAATGGTGTCTAAGGTTTCATAGTAGCCCACCACTTCTTGCTGGTCTCTTTCTTCAAAAGAAGACATCTTTATGTTTTCAATTAAAATAATTACTTCGTCATCAGTCATTTTGGAACCTTCAATTCTTGTAGAAGCCCCTACACTTTTAACAGTTGCTATACTCTTTAACTGCATTAAAGTACTAGCCTCTCTTTTTTCAATACTTGACCAGGATGCATCAAAGCGATCAATTTTTGATAGTTCAGACATGAGTTTCATGCCTAAATCAAGTTGTAGTTTGTTTATAATTAAGCTCATTGTATCCGTATTTATCCGTAAATATACGCAAACATAGCTGATAACTGCAAATATTTATATCCGTATTTATCCGTAAATATCCAATTTTATAGCCGTATAAAATATATAAAACATTGATAATCAAAGGTTTTTTATACCTGTAGCTGAAAGTGTAGCAAACGGGTTCTACCCTAATTTACAGCAAAAATTAATCCCTAAGGCACCGAACTGAGAACGCATTTTTCTCACTGGAGCTGTTCTTGCCTAGGTAGCCAGCGTTGAAGTAAAGGTAGCGGAACCCGGCGTTCGCTGCATTGCCCTGTGTAGCGCTCCACCAGACGCCGTAGCCGCCAACATTAAAGAATGTACCATCGCTGTAACGGTAGCCGCCCGGAAAACCTGTAAATCCACTCTCATTGGTTGCACTATTATTGGGTGCGGCCCATAAATTAATGACAGTTGTCTTCATCTTGCCGCCTGCTATATCATCTCCACCCAATAAAGTACCTAGAGTTGCCCATTCTTCATCAATGGGTATATGCCACCCTTTCGGAGCTAATCCCCTTGCATCAATAACCGCATACCAATTATATAACTTACCATACATAGCTCCATAAAAAGGGTCATTATTGTAATAACACCATGCACCTGTTGTTAATGCTGCCCATGCAGTTGGGTCAGTTACTTGTGGAATGATATCACCATTGCGATAAGTTGCAACTTCCAAATTCTTGGCCATCCACTTTTGCTTGCCAATGGTAACAAAATTACAGTTAAGTCTTAATGAATCTTGTTTTGTTTTAATTAAACCATAATCTAAAGAATCACAACC
>CAMBEQ010000042.1 GCA_945865545.1 Sediminibacterium ginsengisoli
TACCGCGGTATTGGGTTGTACAAAATGGCTTACATCTGCAATATGAACCCCTATCTCTAAATTTTTATTAGGTAAAATTTGATAGGAAATAGCATCATCAAAATCTTTGGCATCCACTGGATCAATAGTAAACGTAAGCACTTTACGATAGTCTTTTCTTTTAGCTACTTCTGCATCATCAATTTTCTCCGTTAAAGATTTAGCAAATTGTATCACTTCATCACTAAAGGACAAAGCAAAACCTGCTTCTGCCACTATTGATTGCATGGCTAAATCATTTTCTTGCTCAGGTGTAAATATTCTTAGCACTTCTCCTTCAGGTTTGCGACTGGCTTTTTCCCATTTAGTTAATTGAACCAATACGCGATCATTGTCCTTCGCTCCATTCAACTTGTTCATGGGAATGTAAATGTCTGGCATTGGAAATACACAGCTCGGTATAAAGAAGGCGGTCTTTTCTTTTACTTGCATCCTACCTGCAAATGAAACTTGCTTTCTCTTTAATATCTCCAATACTTTTCCTTCTTTCTTTCCAGAAGCCTGTCTAATTTTTGTTATTTTAATACTTACTTCATCGCCTTTTAAGGCGGTGTTAAAGTCGTTCGGAAAAACCAATATATCATTTTCTAATCCCTGTACCATTACGAAACCCATTCCGGATTTGGCAATATCCAATATACCCTTGTAAGTAGTTACCAGGTGTGTATGTTTAGTGGTTGTTTTTTTTGTGTTCTTTTTAGTTCCCATTTATTTTTTTGTAAAATTGTGCAACATAATTTAACACCAATTCATTGAAATTTCTTTCTGAATCAAATAAAAATTTAGGCTTTATGGGTAATACATATAAAGGGATATTGTGTAACTCTTGTGTGTACTTGACCAATCTTACTGCGTCTTTTTCGGTGGTTAAAATTAATTTGCTTTTTGATTTAATTTGATCAAATTTTTCTCTTATTTCTTGTAAGTCTTCGATAGAAAAAATATGATGATCACTGTAACTTAGTTGATAATAAGTATCAGTATGTTCGTGGATATAATTTTTTAAAGGTAAAGGATTGGCTATACCACAAACCAATAATACCTCGTCCCTTAAAGTTAAAATCCATTGATCGGCTGGATTGTAAATATGGTAAGGGGTTTCGTATTTGATGGTTGTAAAAAATACACTTTGATGCTGCTCGGGGTAAATTTTTTCAATCATCTCATCTCTGTCTTTTGTACTTAAATCGGCTGGACATTTAGTGACTATAATAATGTCTGCTCTTTTCGCCGATTTTCTATCATCTCTTAAATCGCCCGTTGGAATAAAAAAATCATCACAGTATAAATTATCATATTCAGTTAATATAATATTAAAGTCTGTTTCAATTTCTCTATGCTGAAAAGCATCGTCTAAAATAATAGCTTGAATTTTTGGCACATCCTGAATGAGCTGAGGGATGGCTTCAATTCTTCTTTCTCCCACCGCTACGGCCACATTTGGATATTTAATATGAAACTGCATGGGCTCATCCCCAATTTCTAACGCAGTAGTTAAATGATTTGCTAAAGCATATCCTTTTGTTTTTCTTTTATACCCTCTACTTAAAGTACCTATTTTATATTCTTCCGCTAAAATAGATAACAGGTACTCCACCATTGGTGACTTTCCAGTTCCACCTAATGACAAATTACCTACACCAATCAAAGGGACATTAAATCGAACTGAATGAAGATACTTTTTATCATACATCCAATTTCTTAAAGAAACAATCCAACCATAGATAAGCGCAAATGGTAAAAGTAAAACTCTGAAGGATTTTAAAAAAACATTGTTAAAATTCATAACTATTCCAAGGCGTAATACAATGGGTCAAAGGTACATCAAATTCATGGGTATCTTGGATATTTGGAATGGGCTCGAAGTAAGAAACCCCTATTCTAGGCCTACCTGCAGGAAAGTTAACAAAATATTTATCATAGAAACCTTTACCAAACCCTATTCGATGACCTGATTGATCCATGCCAATAAGTGGTACCAAAATTACATCAATGGACTCCGGCGCAATCAATTGAGTGGGCATTGGCTCCGTAATCCCGTATTGATTCTTTTGAACTGTTTGCGTTTCGGTATAAAATTGCATCGTTAAACTAATAGGATCCACTATAGGATAAGCCATTATTAATCCAGGAATAATTGTTTTAAGGTACTTGGCCAACAACAAAGTATTAGGTTCATTGTGGTGTTCTAAAGGGTAAAAATTAGCTACACAATGTACATTGGACCAATCTAATTTTTGTAATTGAATTAAAAGCAAGTCATCAAGCTTAATGCATTCATTGAGGGTCAAATTTTTTCTTTGCTCCATCAATTGTTTTCTTGCGACTGCTTTAATCATACTATGAATTTTATGCTATTCAAAAAAGCTAAAAACTGTTGCCCCATAATTTCTTTGAAAACTAAAGCCAGCAAAATTTTCATAATTATTGCGTGGAGTGTGTTCTAATATAAAATAACCTTCGGGTGAAATTAATTTTCTTTCCACTATAATTCTAGGTAATTCATCAATCGTATTTAAGGAATAGGGAGGCCCTGCAAAAATGATATCAAATTGTTGAGTACAACTATTTAAATATTGAAATACATCCATTCTCACCATCTGCGTATTTTCAATTTTTAAATGTTCAATATTGGTTTTAATGAATTCCAACATTTGACCGTCTTTTTCAACAATGGTTAAATGACTGGCTCCTCTAGAAGCCAACTCATAACTAATACAACCCGTACCACCGAATAAGTCCAAAGTGCTAGCACCCTCTAATTGGACTCTGGTTTGTAAAATATTAAATAGCCCTTCTTTAGCTACGTCAGTGGTAGGCCTAGTATGAGGCATATGACTAGGTGGATGAATTCTCCTACCTCCATATTTTCCTGAAATAATTCTCATTAAAATATTAAATAAGGTGCGTAAGAAGGATTCGGAAATTCTTTATTTAATGTGGCCCCAATTCCAGCATCATTAATAGGAGCCATCGTAGCACTCATAAAATAAGGAATTAAGGTTTGAACAAATACTGCATGATCCTGAGGATGTCCAATCACTTTTAAATTAACCGTATTGGTGTCAATACCCGACTGAATACAAGCATTTAACACAGTGAAAATATTTTGGTCTTTCTCACTTAAAGAATAATGGTTTAACAATTTTGTATGTCCTTGCTCTTTAATATGAATAATAAAATGGTGATCAAATAAAACTAATTGCACTTCATTGACACTTGTGCTTTGCAATAAAAAGCTAGCATAATGTTGCCATTTTCCTGTGGGAAAAGTTCTTGTTAATAAGGAACTTAATTCGTCAGGTACACCATACACTAAAAAATGTTTAGCATCAATGTTGGTCGTATAAATTTCTTCGGCTTGTACTTTTCCAAAAACCAATTGCAACTCATTGGTATATTGTAATGAGTCGTCTACAGCATGTTCTTTGGTTAATAACATTCTTGAATCATTCATTACAAAATAAATCTTATTAAATACAGAATGAATTAACGTAGAATTGTTTTGTAAAAAACCAATTAATTGATTCCAACCTGGTTGCTCAGGCGTATTCACAAAATGTTCAATGGCCACAAATTCATTGATGAGCCTATTTTTTACTACAAAAACAATGCTTTGATGGTCCACTACTAAATAAAGATTTTCCACCTTATTATTGGCCGTACTCACTAAATTTCCATAAACGCTTAATTTCTTTTGTGCCATGTTGTATTTCTTATGCAATGATATAAAAAAAGAGGCAGTTCTTTGCAGAAACTAATTGTAGATTTGTAATTAATGAGTTCAAGTCCCACTACCCCTTCCTTACAAGTTACCATTAGTAGTAAGCAAATTCTGGCTATTTCATTGCCTATTGCTTTAGCGATAATGGTACCTCAGGTAAATTTTGTGATCAACAATATTTTCTTAGGCGCCCTTAGTTCAGAAGCACTTGCCATTGGAGGCATTACCGGGGTGTTTTATTTAATTTTTGGCGTCATGGGCCAAGGTTTAAATAACGGTTTACAAGCGCTTATTTCGCGTCGTGCTGGGGAAAACAGAGTGGATGAAATTGGCATCTTATTTTCACAAGGAGTAATTATTTCCATCTTCTTATCCATACTAGGAATATCCTTTACTTATTTTGTGGCCCCTTCCATTTTTCATAGTTTATTACATGATACGCAACGAGCTAATACGGTGATTGAATTTTTAAAAATTAGAATTTGGGGGATTCCATTTTTATTCATCTATCAAATGCGTAATGCCTTATTAGTAGGCACCAATCAAAGTAACTACTTAATTATTGGAACTGCCACCGAAGCCATCTTCAATATTTTTTTCGATTACAGTTTTATATTTGGGCATTTTGGATTTACTGCCATGGGCTTAAATGGCGCTGCCTATGCCTCCATCATTTCAGAAGTAATGGGATTATTAATAATCTACTTGGTTATTCATTATCAAAAAATTGGCGCCCGTTTTGAACTCTTTAAAAGCTTTTCAGTTAGATGGGATTACATTCAATTAATATTAGTACAATCCTCCCCCATTATGATGCAGTATATGATTAGCATTATTAGCTGGGAGTTCTTCTATATTTTAATTGAACATCGTGGAGAGCAAGCCTTAGCGGTGTCCAATGCCATGCGAAATATATTTGGATTTTTTGGAAGTTTTACCTGGGCCTTCGCAGCCACTGCCAATACCATGGTAAGCAATATCATAGGACAAAATATGCAGGATAAAGTAATCCCACTCATTAATAGAATTGTAAAATGGAGCTTTGGCTTTGCGCTCATGGTATGTATTTTATTAAATGTATTTGCACACCAATTTTTATCTATTTATGGCCAAGGTGAAGGATTTATGCAAGAAGGCATTCCAGTTTTAAGAGTGGTTTCCTTTGCTTTATTAATCATGTCCATTGCCACTATTTGGTTAAATGCCGTTACTGGAACAGGTCAATCTAAAATTAATTTAGCCATTGAATTTGTAGCCATTATTATTTATATCATTTACGCCTACTTGACCATTGAATATTTTCAATTGCCTATTACCATTGGCTGGATGTGCGAAATTATATATTGGATGACTTTATTAATTCCTTCCTATTTATATATACAATCAAAACGTTGGAAGGATAAGAAAATATAAATTAGGATTGAGCTGTTTTAATTGCTTCTGCTCATTTCGATGGATACGGATACATTGCCATCAAACTGAGGAATAGGCATAATCACTTTGGTAATTTTCACAAATACTTTGTCAGCAATAGGTTGTGCTATTAAAATATCATCAGCAATGGTAGCTACTAATGTTTCCAATAAAGGAGTAGGAATTTCCATTCTTTTTTTAACCAACGCGTATACCTGAACGTAATCAATGGTTTGATCTAATTGATCTATTATGGAAACCTTGGGGGTAAAATCTATATGTACATCCACTTTATAAGTATTACCTAATTTTTTTTCATCGGCATACAATCCATGGTATCCAAAAAATACTACTTCATTTAAGTAAATACGCATATTGTTTACAACAGGCATTAGTGTCCTTTTGCAGTTAAATACCGCTCCGCATCTAATGCAGCCATACAACCACTACCAGCAGCAGTCACTGCTTGACGGTAATTTTTATCTTGCACATCCCCCGATGCAAAAACACCCGGGACATTGGTTTTAGTCGTACCTGGTTCAGTAACTATATATCCGGTTTCATCCATGGTAACATACTCTTTAAAAATTCCACTATTAGGTTCGTGTCCTATAGCCACAAAAAAGGCACTCACCGGAATTTCCTGCTTTGTTTTTGTTTGGGTATTCAAAACTCTAACGCCTTCTACTTTCTTATCGCCCAAAATTTCATCGGTCTCGGTATTAAAGTACACTTTAATATTAGGGGTATTTAACACTCTATCCTGCATTACTTTACTTGCACGCATGGCTTCTTTACGAACAAACATATGCACCGTCGTACACATTTTAGATAAATAATGAGCTTCTTCGGCAGCAGTATCCCCAGCACCTACAATGGCTACTTCTTTTCCTTTAAAAAAGAAACCATCACAAACAGCGCAGGCACTTACTCCAAACCCATTCAATCTTTCCTCACTAGGAATCCCCAGCCACTTGGCACTCGCTCCAGTGGATATAATTACCGCGTCTGCTTCAATTAATTTTTCATCATCAATCCAAACTTTTTTAACGTCACCACTAAAGTCCACTTTAGTAGCCAAGCCATAACGAATGTCTGTACCCATACGAGCAGCTTGCTTTTCAAAATGCACCATCATTTCTGGGCCTTGAATACCATCAGGAAAACCTGGGTAGTTTTCTACTTCGGTGGTAATGGTTAATTGACCTCCTGGTTGGATACCTTGGTACAACAATGGTTTCATATTGGCACGTGCTGCATAAATAGCAGCCGTGTAGCCTGCAGGTCCTGAACCTATAATTAAAATGCTAACTTTTTCTGTTTCCATAACTTCTATATTTCGTATTCAAATGTCTAAATTTCTTTTAACATTCTTTATTATCAAATCATTATTCACCAAAATCTAGGCTAAAAAAAAGCCCCATCAAATCCTTAGACTGAAGGGGCTTAATAATATTTTATACTACTAGCCCAAATAAGCCTTTAGTGCATTGCTATATCTTGCTTTTTGTAAACGTTTAATAGCACGCTCTTTAATTTGTCTTATTCTTTCCTTCGTTAAATCGTATTTAATACCAATTTGCTCAATCGTTACGCCGTTCTCCCCATCTAAACCAAAATAGGCATTAACTATCTCTGCCTCTCTAGGACTCAATGACTTAAGTACACGACGAATTTCTTCTCTTAATGAATCTTTCATCACATCTTCGTCTGTTTCATCACCGCCTTTTAACAAATCTCCCATGGCCACATCTTCGGCTTCATGCACTGGGGCATCCAATGAAGTATGACGGGTATTGGATTGGAAAATGTTATTAATTTCTGTCTCAGACATTTCCAAGATACCTGCTAATTCCTCGGTGGATGGCTCACGCTCATGCTCTTGCTCAAAAGCCATATAGGCTTTGTTGGCTTTATTATAAGTACCAATTTTGTTTTGTGGTAAACGTACCAAACGACCTTGCTCGGCTAAAGCTTGCAAAATAGATTGACGGATCCACCAAACAGCATATGAAATAAATTTAAACCCCTTTGTTTCATCAAAACGTTGTGCCGCCTTAATTAAACCAAGATTACCTTCGTTAATTAAGTCAGACAAAGACAAACCTTGGTGTTGGTATTGTTTGGCAACAGATACCACGAAACGCAGGTTGGCTTGAACTAATTTATCCAAAGCACGTTGATCGCCCATTTTAATGCGCTGTGCTAAAGTGGTTTCCTCTTCGGGATTGATCATTGAAATCTTAGAAATCTCTTGTAAGTACTTTTCAACCGCTTGAGAATCTCTATTGGTAATCTGTGTAGCAATTTTAAGCTGCCTCATGCAAAGAATTTATTTAAATGTATAACGTTGAAATGTCTAAAAAAGTTGTGCTCAACAAAAGTTAATATAAGGGAAAATTAACGAATGTCAGTCGGCAAAGGTACGATTTTGAGATTAATTATGCAAATATTGATTATAAAGCATTTATGCACATTATTTGGCATAAATAAAGGCCCAATTTTACAAATTTATAAGGTTAATCAGTCACTGAGATTTATCTTCGCTGCATGATTGATTTTAGGTCCGATACCGTAACCCTTCCTACCCCTGCCATGCTAGCTTTTATGCAGAAAGCGCCCATTGGGGACGATGTGTTTGGGGAAGATCCCAGTATTAATGCCCTAGAAGCTAAAACTGCCGCCTTATTTGGCATGGAAGCTGGTTTGTTTTGTCCTAGCGGCACCATGACCAATCAGTTGGCCATTAAAACACATACCCAAGCGGGTGATGAGGTCATTTGTGAAGAATTGTCCCATATCTATCAATATGAAGGCGGAGGAATTGCGTCCAATTCGGGCTGTTCGGTTAAATTATTGCAAGGAAACAGAGGCCGAATTACTGCTGCACAAGTTTTAGCAGCTATTCACCCGGACGATGTTCACAAGCCTATTTCTAAATTAGTGAGTTTAGAAAATACCTGTAACCGAGGCGGTGGCGCTTGTTATAATTTTAGTGAAATAGAAGCCATTCAAAAAGTAGCCAAGTCCAATAGCTTAGGCTTGCATTTAGATGGCGCCAGAATATTTAATGCCCTTGTACATAAAAAAGAAGACCCTTTACAATATGGAAAAGTATTTGATAGCATTTCTATTTGTTTAAGTAAAGGTTTAGGCGCACCAGTAGGAAGTGTTTTATTAGGAACTACTCCATTTATTAAAAAAGCAAGGCGTTGGCGTAAAGTGTTTGGAGGTGGAATGCGACAAGCAGGTACTTTAGCAGCGGCAGGTATTTATGCCTTAGACCATCATGTGGAAAGATTAAAAGAGGATCACAGGAAAGCTTTGGTTTTAAAAGACGCATTAATCAAAAAAGATTTTGTACAAGCGGTGTTTGAAGTAGAAACGAATATTGTGATAGCCCATATCGAAGGAAAATACAATGCGCCAGCATTAGTGAAAGCATTAAAAGAAAAAAATATTTTATCGATTGCCATGGCCCCTGCCCTGATTCGTTTTGTTTTGCATTTAGATATTACAAATGAAATGTTATCCAACACCATTGACACCATAGAAAAATTATAAAGCTATTTAGTGCCCCTAAGAAGAAGAATAAAGAAAATTAGAATAGAGAAATAAATAAGAATTATGTTAGAAAGAATTAACCCAACATCGACACAAGCTTGGTTTGTATTAAAAAAGCATTTTGAAGAAGAGATGAACCGCAAACAAATGAAAGATTTATTTGCATCAGACCCTAAAAGATTTGAACAATATTCTATTGCCACCCCAGATATATTATTTGATTACTCGAAAAATATAATCACTGAAAAAACAGTTCAGCTATTATTGCAATTAGCAAAGGAATGTGGATTAGAAAATGCCATCAAAGCACAATTTGAAGGGAAAGCGATTAATGAAACAGAGAACAGAGCAGTATTGCATACAGCGCTTCGTAGTTTTAATGAAGTACCCGTTTTAGTGGATGGCGAAAATGTATTACCTGAAATTCAAAGGGTACAAAGACAAATGAAAACTTTTTGCAACGCTATTCATAGTGGAGAGCACAAAGGTTATACAGGAAAGAAAATAAATACGATTGTCAATATTGGAATTGGTGGAAGTGATTTAGGCCCTGTGATGGTAACAGAAGCTTTAAAACCCTATTGGGTGGATGGAGTTCAAGTATACTTTGTAAGCAATGTAGACGGCACCCATATTGCCGAGACCTTAAAAAAAGTAAATGCTGAAGAAACTTTATTCTTAATCGCTTCTAAAACATTCACCACCCAAGAAACCATGACCAATGCCCATACGGCAAGAACTTGGTTTGTTGAGAAAGCATTGGACGAAAAACATGTAGCCAAGCATTTTGTGGCATTAAGTACCAACGAAAAAGCAGTAAATGCTTTTGGCATTAGTAGTAAAAATAGGTTTGAGTTTTGGGATTGGGTGGGTGGAAGATATTCTTTATGGAGTGCGATAGGTTTATCTATTGCATTAACCATAGGCTATGAAAACTTTGAGGCTTTATTAAAAGGAGCACATGAAGCTGATAATCATTTTAAAACTGAAAAGTTTGAAAAAAATATTCCTGTTATAATGGCCCTATTAGGTATTTGGTATACTAATTTTTTTGGTGCACAATCCGAAGCCATTTTACCTTACGACCAATACATGCATCGCTTTGCGGCCTATTTCCAGCAAGGGAATATGGAAAGCAATGGCAAGTATATAGATCGTAATGGAACTGCAGTTAATTATAGTACCGGTCCTGTGATTTGGGGAGAACCAGGCACCAATGGTCAACATGCTTTTTACCAATTAATACATCAAGGCACTTTAGTAATTCCTTGTGATTTTATAGCACCAGCCATTAGTCACAATCCGATTAGCGATCATCATGATATATTATTAAGTAATTATTTTGCACAAACAGAAGCCTTAATGAATGGTAAAACTTTAACCGAAGTAACAACCGAATTAAAGGCCAATAAAAAATCTGAAAAAGAAATAGAATTTCTTGCACCCTTCAAAGTATTCGCAGGAAACAAACCCACCAATTCATTTTTGGTTAAAAAAATTACACCAAGTAGTTTAGGGTTTTTAATTGCTACTTACGAACACAAAATATTTACTCAAGGGGTGATATGGAATATATTTAGCTATGATCAATGGGGTGTGGAATTAGGAAAACAATTGGCTAATAAAATATTGCCCGAACTAACCGATAATGCTGCAATTACTGGGCATGATAGTTCTACCAATGGATTAATTAACCAATATAAAAATTGGAAAAAATAAGCTTAATGTCTAATACAATAGTTATAAGAAATATTGAATTAAAAGACAATGCAGCCATTGCTAGTGTAATAAGAGCGGCCTTAACCGAATTTGGTGCCAACAAACCTGGCACAGTATATTACGACCCTACCACCGATCATTTATTTGAATTGTTCCAAACCCCTGGTTCGATTTATTTTATTGCCGAAAAAGATGGGGCTGTTCTAGGTGGTTGCGGCATCTTCCCTACCGAAGGATTACCAGATGCTACCTGTGAATTGGTAAAATTATATTTAAGCAACACTGCAAGAGGAACAGGACTTGGTAAAAAATTATTATTACAATCTATGGCTTGGGCCAAACAAAATGGATACACGCAAGTGTATTTAGAATCTATGCCTGAATTATCTAAGGCAGTATCTATTTATGAAAATGTTGGATTTGAAAAACTAAATCAGGCCATGGGCAATAGCGGCCATTGTGGATGTGATATCTGGATGCTTAAAAAATTATAAGTACTTTATTAAGAAGAAGTTTACTTATTAATATTAGTTCGCTAATTATTAAAAGCTCACTTTGGTCAATTTACCATTTATCTACTTCTTCCCCGCTTAAATTATCACCAGCACTGGCGGGTGTATCTCTAGCTTCTAAAGGTTTCTTTTCGGTAATATGAATGGGCGCATCATCATGCTCCTCAACAGGAGCAGAAGCTTCTGGAGTAGATGGTTCTGAAGTAGTTGGTGCTGGAGTAGAATTTGTGTTGGTTGAAGGAGTAGCATTTGGTTCATACGCGTCTTCGCCCTCATGATTAAATGCATCAAAATCAAAATCGGGCATTAATTCTGTTTTTACAAAATCAATGGCCTCTGTAATGGCTTTGATAAACTTATTAAAATCTTCTTTATAAATAAAAACTTTATGACGATCGTAGCCATTGTTATCAAAACGCTTTCTACTTTCTGTAATGGTTAAAAAATAATCATTCGCGCGTGTAGCCCTTACATCAAAAAAGTAAGTTCTTCTTTTTCCTGCACGTACACGAGTACTGTAAACACTTTCAATTTTGCGCTCGTTGCTGTTGTCGTAATTTTCTGGTTCCATATTCTTTAAACTATTATAACTAAAAATATAAAATGTTATTGAAATATTAAAATTTTAAGGCCTTTTTAATGGGTATCCTTGGTTTGCTGTGCTCGATACAATTCGGCATACAGGCCATTTTTTACTAACAAGCTTTCGTGGGTACCCATTTCAGCAATTTTACCCTCTTCCAAATAGATAATTACGTCAAAATGCATGCTAAAAAATATACGATGGGTAATAAAAAGTGCCGTTTTGTTTTGAATATAAGATTGTAAGTTCAACAAAATGGTTTGTTCGGTATTCGCATCCACTGCACTCAAACAATCATCAAAAATATAAATGCTTGGATTTTTAATTAAAGATCTTGCAATAGCTACTCTTTGTTTTTGCCCACCACTTAAAGTGGTACCTCTTTCCCCTACTAATGTTTCAAATTGGTTGGGCAAACTATTAATTTCATTGAGCACATGAGCTGCTTCAGCGGCTTTGTAAATTTCATCCTTACCAACTAAATTCGTCAAGCCAAATCGAATATTGTTTTCCACAGAATCACTAAATAAGAAAACATCTTGTTGCACATAACCAATTTCTTTTCTTAATTGCTGAATATTAATATTATTTATGTTCACTCCATCAATCGAGATGCTTCCATTATTCGTTTCATACATTCTTGCAAGCAATTGTGCGATGGAAGTTTTTCCAGAACCTGTTTTCCCCAATATCAACACTTTTTGACCTGCATTAATGGTTAATTCAAAATTAGACAACCCTTTAACTTCCGAATGTGGATACACTAAATCAACTTTATTAAAATGAATGTTCCCTTTAATTTCAGCAAGGGTTTGTGTATTATTATTCGTAATGATGGGTTGTATGGATAAAAATTCATTCAATCTTTTTTGAGAAGCAGCAGCACGTTGAATCATACTAGCTGTCCAACCAATAGCACTTACAGGAAAGGTAAGCATGTTAATATAGATAACAAATTCAATCACGGTACCCACTTTTCTAGGATCCTGAAGGGCTTGCAATCCTCCTAAATAAATAGTAAGCAAGGTGCTTAGCCCTATCATCAAAGACATAGTGGGTACGTAAAAAGCTTCCACCTTAGATAAGCTCACAGCATTTTTACGGTAGAGTTCGCTATTGGCTTTAAAAAAACCAAGCATCGCTTTTTCTTGAACAAAAGATTTAATCACTCTAATGCCCGAATAAGATTCTTGTGCATTGGTGGTTAAATCGGAAAGTTGACCTTGAATTTCTTCACTCTTTTTATTAATAATACTATTGACAAAATAGATAGTAATGGCTAAAATAGGAAGTGGTGCTAATACATATAAACTAAGGCGAATATCTTTACTAAACATATTGTACAAACAAAATCCAATCAAAGAAACTAAATTAATCAAGTACATTAAGGAAGGCCCTGTGTACATTCTCACCCTACTCACATCTTCCGTAATTCGGCTCATTAAATCGCCGGTACTATGTGTTTTATAAAATTCGGTATCTAATTTTTGATAATGGGCGTATACTTGATTTTTTTGATCGTATTCAATGTGTCTACTCATTACTATAATGGTTTGACGCATAAAAAACATAAAAACACTTCTTACAATGGCCAATACTAAAATGATCACGCTACAAAAAGTGATTAACCATGCAAAGCTAAAATTGTAATTATTACTTAAAGTACTTATCCAATCAACTATTAATTCATTGTGTAAGGAAGGAACGGGTTTACCTCCTGGTAATTTAGCTTGTACCAAACCCACCACATAACCGGTAATTTGAGGGGCCAAAACGGCTAAGTAATTGGTAGCAATTACCAATAGGATACCCGTAAAAAAACGAAACCTATACTTCCAAAAAAATACATTTAGTGCCGATAATTCTTTCACCTAGACCATTTTTGTAAAGATACATGGTAGTCAATAAATTAGCTCAAATGTTTAAGCACATTAAATGGAAGTATTTTTGCAAAATTGGCAATCCCTTCCTACATTTGCCGCGGAGGGTTGGCAGAGCGGTCGAATGCGGCAGTCTTGAAAACTGTTGACTGTAACAGGTCCTGGGGTTCGAATCCCTAACTCTCCGCAGAAGGAACAAAAAAGGGGCTAAAAAGCCCCTTTTTTCATGCCCAAAAGCGAACGGAGTGAGAACGGATTACGAAAATCGGCGCATAAAGCTTGCTTTAATGCGAAAGATTTGAAGTAAGACGTTAAAATGGCGAAGCCATTTGATGACAGAAGAATAAAGCTTGCTTTAATGCGCAAGATTTGAAGTAAGACGTTAAAATGGCGCAGCCATTTGCTTTTGGGCATGAAACTATGGCTATTCGCCATTTTTATTCCTTCTCGCCCCCCCAAAGGGCTGCCGGAGCAAAGCGACGGCATCCCTTTAATAATAATTTTATTATAACTTTACAATATACAAATCCTGAAAATGGAGAAATTGAATAACATAGAATCTATACAATTTACAACAGATACTCTTTTGATTGAAATTGATCATATTGTTCATCAATTAGATCTAAAAGTTATTTCAAATAAATTACTTAATGCAACTGAAGCTGAAAGAAATAATTATACAATTTCACCAGCCAATTATGGAATACATTGGCCTATGATAGATGAGGATATCTCTTTGAATTTTTTATTCAAAAAATAATTTACCCTATTTACAATACATTGCAATATACTTATCTATATCTGGAAAATTCTTTTTCTTTGCCGCCTGCAAGGAGGTACAAGCTATGTCATTCTTACCCAATGCCACCAAGGCCATGGCTTTAAAAAATTCAGACTTCCCGGTACTATTTTGAGCAAAAGCTATGGACTTATCAAAATAACCAATACTCTTTTCATAACTTTTATTGGAATAATAACAAACAGCTATATTTTCAAAATGAGTATAATTATTGGGCTCGGCCATACTTGCCTTAATATATTGTTTTGCAGCTGCAATATAATTTCCCTTTGCAAAAAAAGTACCCGCATCAGTAGCATACTGGTTTACAATGCTCGCCACCTGCTGATTGCCTACCATCCCTCTATATAATAAATTTTTAGCCCCACTTAATAAGACGGAATCCCCAGGAAAATGTATGATCGCAGAATCTAAAATGTTAAGCATATACTTATCCGATCCTCCTTTTACTTCATACATAGCTAGTAAATATTGATTCACCGCTTCCCCACCATTTCTATACTTTTTATATAAATTATAGGCTTTTGTAATTTCCAATGTATCCTTCTTTTTAGCAGCTCCAAACAATACATTTTTATAATAGCTGCTAGCTCTTGGCCAATTGTAAAAAGCGCGCTTAGAATAAAAAGAAACACTATCAAAGTTTTGTTGCGCAGCAAAAATGGCTGTTTTAATAAAATCATTATAATGCAAAGCAGGATTAACCGATTCACTTTCTCTTAACAACTTCATTGCCTCCTCATATTTCTTATCTCTAAAATAATACCTAGCCACCAATGCCTTAATGGGTAAGGTAGAAGTAGATAAATTAGGAAACATCGGAAATGCATTTTTTACTTCGTCTAATGGCATTTTAGGATCAGCATCAATCTCCCCCATCACATACTTTTGAACTTTTAAAGATTCGTACACTTGGTTGTTGATGAAAATGGCGCCACCCAATAATAAAAACCCTATTAAAAAATAAATGCTAGGTAGCATTCTAAATTTTTTCGCAAACTCTTTGTTTTGACTATTTAAAAAATAATATGGAGCAAACAATAAAGCCGCAGTAAAAGTGAGCATGGTTTGCATAGATGTTCTTTCTGTAGGAAAATTCAAAAAAGCATCTATAAAATAACAGGTTAAAGCCATGAAACTGATGGTCGTAAAAATGCGATAAGCTTTGTATTTTTCTTTGAACCAAACTTGAATTGTAAAAATAAAAGCAATGATAAAAAGTCCTAAATAGGCCAAAGCCCCAAGAATCCCTAAATCGGCAGCAGCTTCTAAAAAATCATTGTGTGAATGATAGGGCACATATAAATCATTGGTAAATTCTTTTTCATAAGGGATCGAAGCCAATTTCCAATTGCCATAACCATCTCCTATAAAAGGATGCTTTAAAAAATAATCAATAGCTCCCTGCCATAAGTGTAATCTACCCGAAGAGGCTTCATTGTTTAATTGGATCGATTGTATTCTAGAAGTAACTGCTCCTGTATCACTATTCGTCTCATTCAGAGTATCTAATGCCATATTAGAAAAAAAGAAAGCAATAAGTACTGGCACTAAAAAATACGCTATAAAAACCAATGAAGTTTTTAATTCTGACTTCTTTCTAAAATATAAAGTAGTAATTGCAAAAATGAATAGTAGAATAAAAAGTGACAAAAATGTAGACCTGGTACTTAAAATAAATATGGCAAAGGAACCAATAAATAAAGTGATTACTCCTAAAATCTTACCCAATAGCTTCGTATTTAAAATTAGGTACAAACAAAAAGGGAATTTAATGATTAAACTGGCTGCCATTACATTCTTATTGCCATTATTTCCAGTCACTGCAATAGGATTAAAAATAGCCCCTTCCGTATTAGCCACTTGCTTAAATGCATTCACTACATACAAACTATCATAAAATAAAACTACCGTTATTAGAAAAGCTATGGGTAAATAATAAGATTGAATATCTTTCTTATATAATAGTATTGCCAAATTGGTATAAACAAAAAATGTACTTGTCAAGCGCGCCAAGCAAACAATGGCTTCATTGGTATTCATTGCATAGGCTATAGATCCAAAAGCCCATAGCACATAAAAAATATACAATAATGAAAATCTATTGGTCAATACCGCAGTAATGGCTTCACCATATACTTTTCTATTCCAAATTAAATAACCCAATAAAGATAAATCCACCAGGCTCGTATACAACCACTGTGCACCCATTACATCGGCGCCCCCTAAATCGGGAATAAAATGCACCATCAAATAAAGTGCAGTGAAAAATAACAGTATATAATCTATTCCCTTTCTCATATAATAAAACTACTATATTTAATTCATTTACTTTACCCTCACTTTCATCACCACTTTTTTAATGGCCCCATCGCCTATCATAGGCGCATGCACATCCGAGGGGAAATAAATACTAAACATACCTGCTTGTAATTCAAAAAATAGTGTTGGCGCGTCGGCATAAAATAAAACATCTTTCTCTTCGCTATAGGCTCCTTTGGGCTGCTCACAATTGGTTCTCGCCCTCCAACCCACAGTTTCTTTGCCTTGCAATACTATTTGAATATCGATATAAGTATTATGACATTCAAACCCTGCCAATGATTCTGCAGCAGCAACACAATGGCCTTCCATTACAATGGCTTTGATATCCTCACCATCCACTAAAATAGTCCCTGGCTCCAAACTTATTAAATTGGTAGTGACTATATAATCCATAGCTTTTGCAAAACGAGGATGCAATTGCACATATTTAGTGAGTTCACTTAATTTATCTATGACCATCTTGTATATTTTAAATTATTTCTTTTTTACCTCTTCAATTTTTTCCACCACCATTAAATCTTCCACATCTATATTCATAGGCAACTGTCCCACTTTTACAATGGCTCTTTTTCCTTTAAATCCAATTACTTCCCCTACTTGGTAATTCTTTTTCAATTTCACCATAGCGCCTAGCACTATAGGTATAGCTATTTCTTTATACTGCTTGTCCACTTTTTTTGCCAATTTATTAATAACGATGGCATCATTCTTTTTAAACAATAAATTATACAAGTTTTTCATCACCTCTTCCTTCTTGTCCGACTTTTTCCAATCTAGCGCAATTTGCTTTATTTTTCGCTCCATATCTTTTAAATAAGCAAACTTTTCCTCAGACACTCTATTCTGCTCCTTTAATAGTTCAATTTGTTGAATATGCTTTTCTTTATGCAGCACTTTATCCAATTCTGCTTTTAAACTATCATTTTCTTTTAATTTTTTATGAAGATCTTTTCTTTCCTGTTGCACCAATTGCAAATCCTGCTCTGTTCGGTTTAATAATTTATCCAATTCAAAATGATGACTGTCCACCAATTTTCTGGCTCTATTAATCAAATGCTTCGGTAGTCCAATTCTTTCTGCGATGGCGAATGTATAAGAGCTTCCTGGCTTTCCTATTACCAGTTGATACAAGGGCTCTAATTTTACTTCATCAAACTGCATGGCACCATTAATTATTCCTTTATTATGATTGGCCATTACTTTTAAATTCAAATAATGCGTAGTTACAATGCCTTGTGCATGTCGATGCGATAATTCTTCCAAAATAACTTCGGCAAAGGCACCACCTAAATGCGGATCACTTCCACTTCCCAGTTCATCAATAAAAAATAATGTTTTCCCATTGGCATTTTCTATAAAATGCTTCATATGCAATAAATGACTCGAGTACGTACTTAATTCAAAAGCTAAATTTTGGGTATCGCCTAATTGTATAAACAGTTGCTTGTAAATGCCCATTTGCGAAGTGGCACTCATCGGCACCAGCAATCCACTTTGCAACATTACCTGATTCAGCCCTAATGTTTTCATGGAAACCGTTTTACCACCTGCATTAGGTCCACTAATAATTAAAATACGCGCCTCGTCATCTAATTCCAAATTAACCGGAATTGTTTTTTTACCCGAGGTCTTATTATACATATACAGTAAAGGATGATAGGCTTCAATTAAATGCGTAATGGCTTTATTATGTACCATGGGCCTATTCGCATTCATATCGATAGCAAGTAATGCCTTGGCTCTTATAAAATCAAAATTGCCAATTATTTGCGCATAACTTAAAAGCAAAGCGGAATAAGGGGCCAACTGCGCTGTCAATGCCCTTAAAATTTTTTGTACTTCTTTTAATTCATCCTGCTCTAAGCCATACAATTCGTT
>CAMBEQ010000043.1 GCA_945865545.1 Sediminibacterium ginsengisoli
TGCACAAAAAATGCAGGCACAAGAAAAAACGACCGTAAATGGAACTGTAAAAGACCTATTTAGCGGTGAGTCTATTATGGGCGCTGTAATTAAAATTGATAAGCTTGCGAACGTTACTGTAACATCTAATGAGTATGGATTTTTTGCAATCTCTTTGCCAAAAGGTAAATATGATTTAATAATTAGTTTCGTTGGGTATGAAGAAAAAAGAATTACAATTTCCTTATTGGAGCCCTTATCTATTCCTGTTTTTTTAGAAAGCAAAAATCAACTTGCTGAAGTAGTGGTAGAATCCAAAAGAAAGGATGATAATTTGGTTAAAGCGCAAATAGGAACGGAAACGCTAAATATGAAGTCCATTAGTAAGGTGCCGGTGATATTTGGAGAAAAAGATGTTTTAAAAACAATCCAATTACTTCCAGGTGTAAAATCGGCTGGAGAAGGAAATAGTGGTTTTTATGTAAGAGGGGGCGCAGCAGATCAAAATTTAATATTGCTTGACGAGGCGCCAGTCTATAATGCATCTCATTTATTGGGTTTTTTTAGTACGTTTAATAGTGACGCCATCAAAGATGCAACCCTAATTAAGGGTAATGGTCCCGCGCAATATGGTGGCAGATTATCTTCAGTATTGGACGTAAAAATGAAAGAAGGGAATAGTAAGAATTATACCGTTAATGGAGGACTTGGATTAATTAGTAGCCGATTAAGTATAGAAGGCCCCATTCAAGAAGATAAATCTTCCTTTATTTTATCTGGAAGAAGAACGTATGCTGATGTTTTTTTGAAGGCAACAGATAAATTCAAGGATAATATATTATACTTCTACGATTTTAATGCAAAAGCAAATTATAAAATAGACGATAAAAACAGAATCTATTTTTCTGGTTATTTTGGGAAAGATGAATTAGGATTAGGAAGTAGTTTTCGAATTAATTGGGGTAATAAAACTGGAACAATTCGTTGGAATAGGGTTATTAACAGTAAATTATTTCTAAATACCTCCTTTATTTATAGTGACTATAACTATGATGTAAGTTTAAAAAATGGAGAAACCAATTTCAATGTTAATTCAAATATTAAGGACTTAAATATTAAGCAAGACTATACATTTTACTTCAATCCAAAAAATACAATTCGTTTCGGATTCAATTCTATCTTACACACCATTACCCCAAGTATATTTAGTGGTACAGTAAGCAATTACATAAATAAAGTAGGCAGAAATGGATTGGAGAATGCTATCTATTTTAATAATAATTTTAGAGCCAATGCAAAACTAACTTTAGACTATGGCCTAAGGGTATCTGCTTATTCACTTATGGGTGGTGACGTATACAATTTGTATAATGGGGATGAAAAAACTTCCTCTATTTTATTACAAAAAAATGCATTCGGTAAAACCTACCTGAATCTTGAACCTAGAATTACAACAAACTATAGGGTGAATGACTTTAGTAGTGTAAAATTAGCTTATGCGCGTAATGTGCAACATTTGCATTTACTAAGCAATGCTACTGCTTCTAATCCATCGGATCAATGGATAGGAGATTCCTATAATATTAAACCTGAATTAGCGGATCAAACCAGTATAGGCTATTTTAGGAATTTTAAAAACAACAACTATGAACTTGGCGCAGAGCTGTATTATAAGGCAATGCAAAACCAATTAGATTATAAAGATGGAACAAATATTAATACAATTTCAGATGTGGAAAGTGCTTTATTATATGGAATTGGGCGTGCCTATGGCTTTGAATTATTAGCAAAAAAGAAATTTGGGTTACTCTCTGGATGGATAAGTTATACCTTATCTAAAACTGAAAGAAAGATTGAGGGTATTAATGAGGGTGACTGGTATAATGCTAAGCAAGACAGAACGCACGATATTTCTATAGTCACTATTGTAGAACTAAATTCAAAATGGTCTGTTTCTGGAGTATTCGTATACAATACGGGTAATGCCGTCACATTCCCAACCGGTAAATATTCAGTGGGTGGACAAACAATTTACCAGTATGCAAAACGAAATGCTAACAGGATGCCTACCTACCATAGACTTGATGTAAGTGTTACCTATGAAAATAAAAGTAGAAAAAAATATGAAACCTCTTGGAATTTTAGCTTGTACAATGTTTACGGAAGGGAAAATGCTTACAGAATAACATTCCAAGATGACCCTTTGGATAATTCTAAAACTCAAATTATACAAACAGCTTTATTTAGATGGGTGCCAAGTATTACCTATAATTTTAAATTTTAATGAAAATGCATTTTAAAATATATATATACTTATTTGCTACAATTCTTTTGTTTGCAAGCTGTGATAAAGTTATTACGCTTCCAATAGAAAATAATGATTCACAAGTGGTCATAGAAGGAAATATAACAGATAAGTTAGGTCCTTATTTTGTAAAGCTTTCTAGATCTATTAATCTTAATGCATCTAACCTATATCCAGTTATTGAAAATGGAATAGTTATTATTTCCGACAATACGGGCATCAAGGATACGCTTAAACATTTAAATAAAGGCGTTTACTTTACAAGATTAACACGAGGGGTAAATGGAAGAACTTATTTTTTAGAAGTTATTATTGATGGTAAAAAGTATACAGCTCAAAGTACAATGCCCTATAAAGTAAATTTAGACAGCCTAAGAATAAATACTTTTCCTATCAATAGCGAAAATCAATATAGTGTCATTCCTGTTTATACAGATCCGATTGATCTAGGTAATAGTTATCGATTTATTCAAAAGATAAATGATACTTTAGATAATAATTATAATATATTCAACGATAATTTAAATAATGGAAAAATTAATCAACGCCCATTAAATGGGGGCAATCAAGATATTAATATTAAATTATTTGATAGGGTATCAGTCGAAATGCAATGTATAAGTAAGTCGGCTCATTTGTTTTTTTATACACTTAGTCAACAAGATGGAGCTGGACCTGGCGGAGGAACAGCGCCGACCAATCCGCCCAATAATATTGTTGGTGGTGCGCTAGGGCTATTCTCGGCCCACACTTCTCAGACAAAAGAGATACAAGTACCAATTTTTTTTTAGAAATATTTACTCTCTAATACTTTTAAACACTAGATCTTCTAAATATTTAATTATATCAGATTCATTTTTAGATTTTGAAAAATCGGTAAGTGATGGCAAATGATTCATGAAGAAGTTTTGCAAATGTGCCATTTCAAATATAGTTGATGCGAGTGAATGAGGGTATTTATATTTAGGGTTGCATTCTAAAATAATATCACCTATTGCATTGCACAAATCTTTATAAGGTTGAAAAAATTGTTGTTTATTATCCTTCCCCACATGATTGGTTAAATAGGCTTTAGATCCTTCTGAAATAAGAATTTGATGCAATTGTGCTTCGTCTACATGTCCTGTAGTGATGTCATCTTCTACATTAGTAGATAAGAGTGTAATAATTTTTTTTAATTTGACAATGGGGTCTTTGATATTGTTAGTTTGATAGTTTAATTGAAACTGTATCCATCCCCAATACCAAGATATTATATAAACTAAAAGTTTATGCTTATTTTCAAAATACCTGTATACTCCCGCTTCGGTTGTTCCAATAGATTCTGCCAATTTTTTAAAGGTAAAAGCTTCAAATCCATTATCATGAATAAGTTGAATACTATGTTTAATTATATTTTTACCCAACTCCGACTGCTCAGGGTCCCTTATATATAGGGAGGGGTTCATTTTTATTTGCAATTCTAGCTTCATATAGTAGGGAATTCCCCCTTTTTTACAAAAATAGTTAAAATATTTACAATTATTTATGATAGTAATACTATTATTTAAAATAATATTACTATTTTTGACTCGTAAAACTAAAATTATGAGTCAATCGAATTTTTTTAAGCATGTAAAAAATGATCTGCCCGCTAGTATAGTGGTGTTTTTTGTAGCCGTACCACTTTGTTTAGGTATTGCTTTAGCCTCAGGAGCTCCATTATTTGCCGGCATCATTGCGGGTATAGTAGGAGGTATAGTGGTCGCTACTGCCAGTGGATCTTCATTAGGGGTAAGTGGACCTGCCGCAGGTTTGGCAGTCATTGTTCTCACCTCCATTGCGACCCTGGGTGGTTCCTACCAGTCGTTTTTAACGGCCGTGGTTTTGGCTGGTGTTATTCAATTAGCATTAGGATATGCCAAAGCTGGTTTTATTGCCTATTTCTTTCCCAATGCAGTCATCAAAGGGATGCTTACAGGTATTGGACTACTAATTATATTTAAACAGATACCACATGCATTAGGTTGGGATAAAGATGTGGAAGGAGATGACGCTTTTTTACAAGCAGATGGTCAAAATACTTTTTCTGAAATAGCTAAAGCATTTGAATACATAACACCCGGTGCTTTACTCATTGCAGGCGTATCGCTTGCCATATTAATTTTATGGGATACGGTGCTTACTAAAAAGCATAAAATTTTTCAACTCATTCAAGGGCCAATAGTGGTTGTGGTATTAGGCATATTTTTTAACCTTGCTTATGTAAATGGAATTTTACCTTTTAGTTTGAATGCAAATCAAATCGTTTCTTTACCAGTACCCAATTCTATAGCAGATTTTTTAGGGCAATTCACCTTCCCGGATTTTTCAGCAGTTAAAAACTTTGAAGTTTGGAAAATTGCCGTTGTATTAGCCATAGTAGCTAGTTTGGAAACATTATTATCTGTGGAAGCTACTGATAAATTAGACCCTGATAAAAGAATTACGCCCACCAATAGAGAATTAAAAGCGCAAGGATTGGGTAATATTATATCAGGACTCATTGGAGGATTACCTATTACTCAAGTAATTGTTAGAAGCTCTGCAAATATAAATTTTGGCGGTAAAACAAAATTATCTGCCATTTTACATGGTGTATTTTTATTAATCAGCGCTATATTTATAGCGAGCTTGTTAAATTTAATTCCACTAGCTTCTTTAGCGGCCATATTATTGATGGTAGGGTATAAGTTAGCAAAGCCAAGCTTATTCAAAGAAATGTATAAGCTAGGTTGGGAGCAATTTATTCCATTTACAGCCACTGTTATAGCAATTCTTGCAACCGATTTATTAAAAGGAATTACCGTGGGAATTTTATTTGGCATATTTTATACACTAAGGCATAGTTATCGAAATTCTCACCATGTTAAGGATATCGTTAGCGATCAAAATGGCAAAACGGTGCATCACTTGGTGCTTGCTGAAGAAGTTTCTTTTTTCAATAAAGCAAGCTTATTAAATACTTTTGAAGCGATACCTAATAATAGTAAAGTGATCATTGATTGCACCAATTCTAAATCAATTGCCTATGACGTAATTGAAATTATTAAAGATTTTGAGTTAAATGCAAAAACAAAATTAATAGAAGTAGAGAAAATTAATTTCAAGCCATAATATGTTCATGATGAAGCGAGCTATTTTACTGGTTGTATTAATGGGATTAATTAATAATGTAGTTATTGCTCAATCTAATAATTCTGGTACTTGGCTTGTTTACTTTGGTAATCAAAAAATAAATGATCAATGGAATATTCAATCAGATTTTCAGTATCGTGATTATCGTTTTCTTGGCCAAAGGAATCAATTTTTAGCAAGGGCAGGTTTGGGTTATAATTTAAAGCCACAGAATCATAATTTGCTTTTAGGGTATGCTTATGTTGCCACGGATACTTATGACGAATTGGATGAAAATACGGGTACTAAAATCGAAAATAGAGTGTATCAACAGTATTTGTATAAAAATAAGATCGGGTCGAATTCATTAATGCATCGATTTAGATTGGAAGAGCGGTTTTTCCCAAATGAATTTGGATTAAGAGGTAGGTATTTTATTTCTTTTCAAAAGCCTTTATGGAATTTAAAGGGCAATAATAATACATATCTATCGGCATATAATGAATTGTTTATTGATATCAAAGGTGCGCAATTTGATAGAAATAGATTTTATGCTGGGCTGGGTTTTGATATTAATGATTATGTGAAGGTTGAAACTGGTTATATGATTCAGGCGCAAAAAAATATTACTAGAGGACAGCTGCAACTAATTGTATTTAACAACTTTCCATTTAAAAAAAATAAAAAATAAATAATATGAAAACATTAACAAAAGAAATGCAAAACGCAATTTCACCTACTATGGCTTTAGACCTTTTAAAAGAGGGTAATAAACGTTTTGTAAATAATTTAAAAATAAATAGAAATTTATTACAACAAGCTAACGAAACATCAAATGGGCAACATCCTTTTGCGGTTATCTTAAGTTGCATTGACAGCAGAACCTCGGCTGAATTGATATTTGACCAAGGATTAGGTGATGTGTTTAGTGTTAGAATTGCAGGAAATATTGTCAATGAAGATATTTTGGGTAGCATGGAGTTTGGATGTAAGGTAGCTGGGGCAAAAATTATTGTTGTTTTAGGACATACAAAATGTGGTGCCATAAAAGGAGCTTGTGATAATTTTGATTTAGGCAATTTAACTGGCCTCATTTCTAAAATTAAGCCAGCAGTTGATCAAGAAATGACCACTACGAAAAATAGAGATTCTAGTAATTCCAATTTTGTAGAAAATGTAGCTCAATTAAATGTGAGTTTATCGGTTAAGAACATTTTATTAAAGAGTCCCATTTTAGCTGAAATGGTCAAAAATGATGAGATTGGAATTGTTGGAGGGGTGCATGATATTAGTTCTGGTGAAGTGAAGTTTTTTGAATAGAATTAAAATTGATACAATGTAAGGCAACCACTTCCATGATCAATTTATTACTATTTGAAAATGAAGGACTTACGTTAAATCGTAGGTCCTTCACTTTTCTAATAGATATTTTCCATTTATATTAATTATTCACAATCACATCAAATTATATTATATTATATTATATGTATATTAGTAAACATTTTGACACAATTCTTGTTAATTTTAATGAACTATCGACTTCTAAGTTATGACTACTTTTAGGCAAAGTTTTATAAGGTTTATTTTTTTTCTAATGAGTATTCAGCTAATACATCTAGGATCGGCCTTGCCTTTAATTTTAATGAAAGCAGCCCCCATTTCTCAAATGTTATCTGATGAAGACAATAGTGCTGAGGAAACGGAATCTCAAAGTTTTTCTAAAGTGGTAGATCAAGAAACGATTGCTCATTTTGATTTTACTATTTTCAATTTGACACTTGTAAAATTTATACATTTCAATTCAAAGTATAAAGTACTCTTTCATCCCGAATTTACTACGCCTCCTCCTAAGTATTTATTGACTTAAATTTTTTAAGTTACCAAGGCCGTATCAATTTCTTTTAATCAAAAAAAATAGCAAAACAATGTTGAGAAACACATTGATTTTGAGTATTGGATTTTCATTCTTAATGATGTCCTGCTCAGACAAAGTAGTAAAAAATCAAAAACAAACCTTCTTAGTAGTCAATCCAATTTTTAAAGACACTACCTACGAAAGAGCCTATTCGGCTACAATTAATTCTTTTCAAAATGTAGAAATTAGAACTAAGGTGAGTGGGTTTATAGAAGAGATATTTGTAGACGAAGGGAAGAAAGTAAATAAGGGGCAATTGCTATTCAAATTAAATAGTAAAGAATTTGAGCAATTAGTTCATAAAGCAGATGCGGCTTTACAAACTGCCATTGCAGAATTGTGTGCTACTGAAATTGAAGCAGAGAATACAAGAAAATTATTCGATAAAAATATTGTATCAAAATCAGAGCTTGACTTAGCTACTACTAAAGTGAATATAAGTAAAGCGAAATTGAACGAAACAAAGGTTTTAAAAGAACAAGCTTTATTGCATGTTGAATTTTCAAAAATTAAAGCACCTTTTGATGGAATTATCAATCGTATTACTAACAAAAAAGGTAGTTTGGTGAATGAAGGTGCTTTGTTGACCTCTATATCCAATAATGAATCTGTATTTACCTACTTCAATGTTTCCGAAATTGATTACTTGGATTATATACAGTCTAGCAATAAATCTAATTATGTCACGCTCGTGCTTGCAAACAATACACTCTATCCGTTTAAAGGAATAATTGAAACAACTGAAACTGAGTTTGATAAAACAACAGGTAATATTGCATTTAGAGCAAAGTTTGCTAATCCTGAAAAATTATTAAAAGAAGGGGGAACTGGTAAAATTTTAGTAAAGAAAAATTACAATAATGCCATTCTTGTTCCTCAAAAGTCAAGTTACGAAGTACAAGGAAATATATATGTATATGTTGTAGATGCAAATAACAAAGTAAGTTCAAGAAAAATTAATCCAATTATTAGAATTAATAATTTTTATGTTTTGAATGAAGGGTTTGATAAGAAGGACAGAATTATTTATGAAGGAATTCAAGCAGTTAAAAATGAAGAGATCGTGGAAACAAAATTGATTACTATGCCTGCTTTTAAAAATTAATAAAACCTAGTGAATGACACTAAAATTTACACATAGGCCGGTTTTATCAATAGTGATATCCGTCTTTATATTATTACTAGGTATTATTGCATTGGTGCAATTGCCCATTACGCAATTCCCTAATATTGCTCCCCCAGAAGTAACAGTGACAACTAAGTACACTGGTGCTAATGCGGAAACCTGTGTAAAAGCAGTTGTCACCCCTTTGGAAAGGGCTATCAATGGTGTCCCTGGTATGTCATATATGTCATCCGTTTCAGGAAATGACGGCACTAGTGTTATCAGTATTGTTTTTAAGTCTGGTATTGATCCGGAATTAGCAGCAGTGAATGTTCAAAATAGGGTATCCTCTGCACTAGACGAATTGCCCCAAGAAGCTGTAAAAGCTGGGGTAATTGTAGAGAAAGTTCAAAATAGTATGTTGCTTTATTTAAACTTATTAAGTAATGATACTAGTATTGACGAAAAATTTTTATACAACTTTGCGGATATTAATATTTTGCCTGAATTAAAAAGAATTGAAGGGGTCGGTTTTGCAGATATTATGGGTATGCGCGAATATTCGATGCGTATCTGGTTAAATCCAGTTAAAATGCATGCATATAATGTTTCTAGCCAGGATATAATTAATAGTTTAAAAGAACAAAATATTGAGGCAGCACCTGGTAAGGTAGGGGATGCTTCTGGAAAGCAACCTCAATCTTTACAGTATGTATTGAAATATATTGGAAAGTTTAATACGGAGGAACAATATCAAAATATTATTATAAAAAATACGCCAGACGGCGCTATGTTGAAATTGAAAGATGTGGCAGAAGTTGAATTAGGCTCTCAAGAATACGACGTCATTTCTAAAGAAAATGGCAAGCCATCAGCGGCTATTTTACTAAAGCAAAGACCAGGGACCAATGCAAATCAAGTAATTGGCAATATTAAAAAGCGTATGGATGAGTTGAAGAAAGATTTTGCTGCTGATATTGATTACACAGTAAGTTATGATGTGTCTAACTTTTTAAATGCATCTATTAAAGTGGTTTTAAAAACACTTTTGGAAGCCTTCTTGCTTGTGTCTTTGGTTGTGTTTATTTTCTTGCAGGATTGGCGGTCTACGCTCATTCCTGCTTTAACAGTGCCGGTTTCATTAATTGGTACATTCTTATTTATGCAATTTTTTGGATTTTCACTTAATTTGATTACACTTTTTGCCTTGGTTTTGGCAATTGGAATTGTGGTGGATAATGCTATAGTAGTAGTAGAAGCGGTCCATTTTAAAATGGAAAAATTTCACATGAGCCCTGGTAAAGCAACAGATCATGCAATGAAGGAAATAGCTGGTGCCATTATTGCAATTACATTGGTCATGTCAGCAGTGTTTATTCCAGTGGCATTTATCCCAGGGCCAACCGGTATATTTTACAAGGAATTCTCTTTGACAATGGCAGTTGCTATTGTATTATCTGGAGTGGTAGCGCTTACACTAACACCTGCACTGTGCGTTATATTATTAAAGCCACACGACAAGGAGGCCCAATCTAAAAATATTTTATACCGATTCCTTGGCAGTTTTAATAAAGGGTATGATCAAGTAGAAAATAAATTTCAAGTTTTAATTGGTAAAGTTTCAGGTAAAAGAATTTTTATTTACGGATCACTTATTGTATTTTATTTGTTTACAGGATTATTAGGCAAATTTTTGCCCAATGGTTTTATTCCTAATGAAGACCAGGGTACTATATATGCCAATGTAACTGCTCCATCGGGAGCGACCTTGGAAAGAACCGAAAAGGTGGTGGATGAAATTCAAAAAGTGGCCAATGATTTGAATATGGTTTCTTCAGTTTCTACATTGGCTGGTTTTAATATATTGACAGATGGAACTGGAGCTAATTTTGGAATGAACTTAATAAGTTTAAAAAATTGGGATGAACGAAAATTAACGGATCAAGAGATTATTGATTTATTAAAAGAAAAAACAAAATATATTAAGGATGCCAAAATAGAGTTTTTTACACCGCCTCCAGTGCCAGGATATGGTAATGCGAGTGGTTTTGAATTAAGGTTGTTGGATAAAACGGGCAAGGGTGATTTAAAGGCATTTGAAAAACTCACCAATGAATTTGTAGTTGAATTAAATAAACATCAGGCATTAACCAACACATATACTTCATTTGATGCTTCTTTTCCACAATACATGGTAAATATTGATTATGCTAAAGCTGCTCAAAAAAATGTTATTGTAGATGACATATTAAATAGTCTTCAAACATTTTTAGGAAGCGATTATGCAACTAATTTTATTAGATTCGGTCAATTGTATCGTGTAATGGTACAAGCGGCACCTGAGTTTAGGGCACATCCGGAGGATATATTAAAGTTAAATGTAAAAAATAGAGATGGAGAAATGGTATCTGTTTCTAGTTTCTTGACAATAGAGAAGATATATGGGCCAGAACAAGTTACCAGGTACAATATGTATCCATCTGCAATTATTAATGGTGAACCAGAGAAAAAATTTAGTAGTGGGCAAGCTATTGAAGCAATTAAACTAACTGCTCAAAATAAATTACCTAAAGGGTATGCTTATGATTGGGCAGGTTCTTCCAAAGATCAAGCTGAACAAGGCAATGAATCTATTTATATTTTTATGATTTGTTTATTATTCATTTATTTATTACTCTGTGCGCAATATGAAAGTTTCTTATTGCCTATGCCAGTAATTCTCTCCTTGCCTTCAGGTATTTTGGGCGCTTTCGGCTTTTTATATTTATTTGGGCTTGAAAATAATATCTATGCTCAAATTGCTATTATTATGCTAATTGGTTTATTAGGTAAGAATGCCATTTTAATTGTAGAATTTGCCACTTTAAAACAACGGGAAGGTAAAACACCATTAGAAGCTGCAATTGAGGCGGCAAGGGTAAGATTAAGACCCATTTTAATGACTTCATTTGCATTTATTGCAGGTTTGATTCCTTTGCTATTTGCTAGTGGTGCAGGGGCTATTGGAAATAGAACCATTGGTGCGGCTGCGGCGGGGGGGATGTTATTTGGAACAGTATTAGGGGTGGTGGTGATACCTGGTTTGTATGTAATTTTCGCCACCATGGACTTAAAAAAAAATAAAAGAAAAAATGAAATTGCACTCACAGAAAAAATTTAATGAATGAAAAAACAGCTCTATATATTTTTCGCTTTTACGTTAATTGGTATGGCGTGTAGTATGCCTAAGTCTATAAATTCATCTATAAAGTTAAATACTTTACCTGTCCAATATCAAATAAAAGATACAAATAAAATAAGTAAAATTAATATTGCACAATATTTTAATGATACTTTATTATTAAAATTATTGGATAGCGCTTTGGTATATAATAACGACTTGCAAATGGCCTATCAAAAAGTCGAAATGGCCAAAAGTATACTACAGTATAATAAGGGAAATTTATTACCACAACTATCAACTGGAGGAGTCGCGGGTATCAAGCGTTTTGGTTTATTCACAATGGATGGTGCTGGAAATAGCACCACTGATATCACTCCGGGGAATAGAATTCCATTAAACTTAACCGATTTGTATTTGGGTTTGCAAACCAGCTGGGAAGTTGACTTTAGAGGAAAATTATCAAGTCAAAAAAAGGCAGCTGCAGCCAAATTACTCGCCTCTCAAGAGGGGTTGAAGTATGTTAAAATTAATATCATCTCAGAAGTGGCCTTTGCTTATTATAATCTAATTGCATTAGATAAAGAATTAACAATCATTTCCGAAACAAGTAAAAAACAAATTGAGGCACTTGAATATGTAAAGGCGCAGAAAGAGGCAGGAAAATCAAATGAACTGGCTGTTTTACAGTTTAGTGCTCAATTATATAATTTAAATATGTTGGAATGGGAAGTAAAACAACAAATGACTAAATCAGAAAATCAATTAAATTATTTAATTGGTCGTTTCCCTCAGTTTATTAATAGGGATAAAAATGGTTTAAATACCCCTAATGTAATTTTGCATACAGGTATTCCTTCAGACATGCTTAGCAATAGGCCAGACATTCAATTAGCTTCTTTTCAATTAGCAGCTATGCGATTGGATGTCAAAGCGGCTAAGGCAGCTTTTTTACCTAGCTTTACTATCAATGGTGGGCTTGGTTTTCAAGCTTTTAATAGCGCCTATCTATTTAGAACACCAGAGTCAATGGCATTTACATTTTTAGGTGGATTGGTAGCACCGCTTGTGAATAAGTCTGCTATAAAATCTGCATTCAATGCGGCTAAGTCTAGTGAAATTGAAGCAATGGCCTCGTATCAACAAAAAGTACTTAATGGGTATATTGAAGTTGTTAATGGGGTTAATGAAGTAAATAATTTAGAAAAAATACAGAAATTAGCAATTAACAAAAATATTGAAAATACCAACGCGGTGGAAAGTGCTTTATCTTTATACAAGTCTGCCAGAGTGCCCTATTTAGATGTAATCATTTCGCAGCAAAATGCTTTACAGTCCAATCTTGAATTGGTTGACATTGCAAGACGAATTAAAATTGCCAATATTAATTTATATAAAAGTATAGGAGGCGCAGCTGAATAAAATTTAGTTTTTTATATATTTATTGTATCCCCAAATAGCAACGAATTATTTTTTTAGACTATATAACTAGTAAGCCTATCAAGGTCTTTCCAATGGTCAATGTCACTTGACCTAATGCAATAGTATTTTTTATGGTTCTAGCGCTAATTGCTACCATAATACCTATATTTATACAACAAAAAATGAAAAAGCTTGCTTAATTCCTTCACACATTTGAAAGAAGTGCTCATTAATTACAACCATGTTGATTTAGATAATACACTATTTTTAATGAACAGGGTGGATTTTAAATTTATACTAACGGGTATTGAGGCAGTCCAATTATTAAACACTTTAGAGAAGGATTATGATGTGATTACAAAAGAGGGGAATCTATCTCGGATTTATGAAACAGAATACTATGACACAGTAGAAAGAGATGCCTTTTATAGGCACCATCAGGGTAAGTTACCCAGATATAAGATTAGAACCAGAACTTACCTTGACACGAATGACCAATTTTTAGAAATTAAGTATAAAAACAATAGAGGCCGTACCGAAAAATATAGGCACAAATTATCATCTACCGAGCATTTGTTTGAACAATCCGGGGTGTTTTCTTTCTTAAATGAACACAATATTGATAATTTAAATGAATTGAAAAAAGCTTTATTGGTAAAGTATACCCGCATCAGTTTAAAGCATAAAAAATTAAATGAACGAATGACCATCGATTTTGATATGTCATTTACTAGCGGACTAAATAACGCTTTATTGGGGGAGGTTGTCTTTATGGAGGTAAAGCAAGAAAAGAGCATGAAATCACCAGTCATGATTGCATTAAAAGCAATGAATAAACATTCCGTATCACTAAGTAAATATTGTTATGGACTTTTAAGTTTGGAACCATCAATAAAACATAATAACTTTATTCCGCTTCAAAAGTCATTAAACAAAATAATTGCACCCCTATGATAGCTGCCATCTTTACCGAGCCATTTGAGTTAAAAGTGTTTACTATTGATTTTGTTTCTAGATTTTTGTTAAATAGTGTTGTCGTATTTTCATTAATAAGAGGCATCTATTTTTACAAACATAAAAAAAGCAATTTCCTATTTACCTTTTTTTCTTTCAACTTAATCATTTTTGTCATTTCTTTTTTATTGAATCGAGTTGAAATGTCTATGGGGGCTGCTTTTGGTTTATTCGCGGTATTCTCTATGCTTCGCTATAGAACAGAAAGTGTAGACATTACCGAAATGACTTATTTATTTTTATCCATCGCCATTGGATTATTAAATGCATTAATCAACGGGCCTTGGTATGAAATATTATTGATCAATTTATTAATGTTAGGTTCTGTAATTGCTATAGAATCAAAATGGGTGGCGAATCATGAAAGTAGTAAAAAGGTAATTTATGATCGGCTTGACTTATTGGCTAAGTCGGATAATGCAGAATTGCTTTTAGATTTATCTAAAAGAACAGGCCTCGCTATTATTAAAGTAGAAGTAGAGTCGATGGACTTATTAAAAGATATAGCAGTTTTAGTGGTGTATTACAAAGATTAGTCCTACATGAATAAGAAAAGTCTCCTACTATTATTATTGTCTTTTTCATTAACAAATACTCTAGTTGCACAGCGTACTACTGATACCCAACTTTGGCTTGGCCTAAGTGTAAAAAAGCCATTAAACAATGGTTTTTCTATATCGGGCCAATATCGTGTGAGAAGAACCGACAATATTTCCAATTTTAAAGGCTCGTATTTTTATTTAAATCTAGAAAAAAAAATAAATAAGATATTTAATGTAGAGGCAGGGTATAGACTGTCGGTAATTGATAATTTATTATATAATAGGTATGCAATGGGTATTGAGGCTCAGGTAAAAGCAGGAAATCATAAATTTATATTCAGGCCCATGGTTCAATATCAAAAACAAGCTTCCTCTGCTGATATTGAAACAAGTAATAATTCTAAATCTTATTTTAGGCCTCGATTAACCTGGAAGACAGACTTTACAGATCGCATTGAATTTTATGCCTCATTAGAGCCGTTTTATAAAATTGACAATAACATCAATGTCAATTGGTGGCAAAATACTGTTGGTTTTAAATATGAAACCATTAAAAATTTAAAACTCAACCCTTATTTTATTTGGCAACCCGATAATAGCCATAAACAACCTCGTACTAATTATATTTTAGGTTTAGACATTGAATTAAATCTCAAAAAACAAAAAAACTATTAATAACGTGCTAAAAATTAAATTACATTTTTGGGGTATATTCTTTTTTGTAGCTTTAGTAGCCTGTAGTAAAAAATTGGAAACCGAAGTAGTTTTTCCTCCTATTAATGTAGATCAAATTCCTGCTCTATATATTGATACTTTAAATAATCGAATTGTGAATGAACCCAAAGTAACTTCAAAATTAGAAGTTCGCATGGGTGATACGGTGGTGTTTTCAAGTTATATAGGCATTGAGTATAGGGGCTCCACCTCTTTTAGGTTATTTGATCAAAAATCATACGGCATTGAACTTAGGGATGCTGAGGGTAATGAAGTCAGTACTAATTTTTTAGGATTTCCGGTTGAACAAGATTTCATTTTATATGCGCCCGCTAACGATAAATCGCTATTGAGAAATGTATTGATTTATCAACTGTCAAATGACATGGGTATGTATGCAGCTAAAACCAAGTTTGTTGATTTGTATTTGAATGGTAAGTATAATGGTTTGTATGTTGCCATGGAAAAAATAAAAAGAACTGAGGGAAGATTGAATTTAGCTAAAATGTCCACTACCGATAATTCCAACCCCAATGTAACAGGTGGTTATATTTTTAAAATTGATAAATCTGCTGGAGACAATATCCTTGAAGGATGGGTTGCAGACGAAACATATACAGAAAGTATGAGTTGGCGATCCAAATATGATACAGGTGGTAAAATTTTAGGATTAAATTATCCCCTTTATTCTAAAAAGAAAGGTGTTGAAACCTATTTTGTTTACGATTACCCTAATGCCACTAGTATTACCACTGAGCAAAAAAAATATATTCAAAAATATGTTGATGATTTTGAAGGTGCTTTACTAAGCAGTGATTTTAAAGATCCTTCAAAGGGTTATGCTGCTTATATTGATGTTCCAAGTTTTATTGATTTCTTTTTATTAAATGAACTCTCGCACAATCCAGATGCATATCGGTTAAGTACTTTTTTGAATAAACCTAGGGGTGGTAAATTAAAGATGGGTCCCATTTGGGATTTTAATATTGCATTTGGTAATCATGATAATAAAACCTTGGCGGCCACTAATAACTGGATATTTAATTTTAATAGATACGTACCTAATGACTTATGGTTAGTCAATTTTTGGGGGTACAGATTATTTCAAGATCCCGCTTTCAAAGAAAAAATGAAAACTAGATGGTCAACACTTAGAACCACTCATTTAAGTAATGCCAATATTAATAAAATAATTACTGACAAAGTAGCTTTGCTTGAGAAAAATAATAGTATCAACAAACACTTTAATAAATGGAAGATATTAGGGATACAATTACCTTTTAACGATGCAGGTGCAGTTAGTCGAACTACTTACAAAGCAGAGCTAGATTTTTTTAAAAATTGGATTACAGCTAGATTGACTTGGATGGATGAAAATATACCTAAATTATAAGAAATGGCCTCTATTTCTAGAGACCTGTCAGCTATTTTAATATTTATAACATATTGATTTTCAATATGTTAATATTTATTTGGTAGCATTGATAATATCATTACTTTTGTATTCAACAAAGTTGAACAATTAGAAACAATAATTATTAATAGAAACACAGTTTAATGAAAAGTGCTCCATCATTAAATAACAAAATAAACAATCTCAATATAGGGGAGCGTATAAAAATATTGCGTACTAATCAAAAAAGAAATTTACAAGAAATAGCTGAATCAAGTGAACTATCGCGAAGTATGATTTCTAAAATTGAAATAAAATAGTAACAAATAATTTTTTAAACAATAAAAATCAAAATGGTAAACAACATTAATTTAAAATTTCACAAGTTCTTATTTGCTTTAATCATGTTATTGGCTGCGTCGTTGGTACAAGCCCAACAAAATGCAAAAGTAGCCGGAGCTTCAGAGGATCAACTCATCAAAGCTGCGGGCGAGCCTGCACAACTTGATATTAGGGTAGCCGGAGAAAATAGCATTCGCGTTACACTAAAACCTATCAGTTACAAAGATAACTTTCCTTTTAACCCTGGCGTGGCGGAGCGCAGTTATCCTTCTCCCGTTATAAGTTTGAGAAAGGGTAGTAATGTAGTTAATAAACAAGTAGGAAAACTACAAGTTCAAGTAAGGTTTAATCCATTAGCAGTATTGGTTTCAAATGCGAAAGGAGAAAAGATACAAGAAATTATTTTTGAGCAAGATGGTAATATGTCTTTCCAATCAAATGATCAACCGGTATTAGGAATGGGCGAGGGCGGACCTAAGCCTGAAGCAGGTGTTAATTGGCGTAATCTTCCAATTGAATTTGATCGTCGTGGTCGCTTGCACAAAATGCAACCACGTTGGCAGAGTGATGCTTATGGATCTCGTAATCCTGCGGCGGT
>CAMBEQ010000044.1 GCA_945865545.1 Sediminibacterium ginsengisoli
AGAATGAAATATCGTTTCTTAGATTTAAGAAGAAACGCAGTTAAAAAGAATATTGAATTAAGATATAGCGTGAATCGTGCTACCAGAAACTATTTGCATGAAAAAGGATTCATGGATATCGAAACTCCTTTTTTAATCAAGTCCACTCCCGAAGGTGCACGTGATTTTGTGGTGCCCAGCAGAATGAATGCAGGTGAGTTTTATGCATTACCCCAATCTCCACAAACATTCAAACAATTATTAATGGTAAGTGGTTATGACCGCTATTATCAAATCGTAAAATGTTTCAGAGACGAGGATTTAAGAGCCGATAGACAACCCGAATTTACGCAGATAGATTGCGAGATGAGCTTTGTGGAGCAAGAAGATATTTTAAACATGTTTGAAGGCTTAATCAAGAGCATTTTTAATGACGTAAAAAATATTGATTACACAGAGACGGTACAAAGAATGACTTGGGAAGATGCCATGTGGAATTATGGCAATGACAAACCCGATATTCGGTTTGGAATGGATTTATGCAATTTAAAAAAGCCCTCACATGTATTCCCAGATAAAAAAGATCAAGCCACTTTAATCAATGGAGTTGATTTTAAAGTATTTGATGAAGCCGAAACAGTCATTGCCATTGCAGTGCCTGGGTGCAGCGAATATTCTCGTAAACAAACCGATGAACTAACTGAGTGGGTAAAACGCCCTCAAATAGGTATGAAGGGAATGGTATTTATAAAATGCAATACCGACGGTACTTTTAAAAGTAGCGTAGATAAATTTTTCTCAGAAGACAAATTAAAAGCTATAGCAGTTGCTACCAATGCAAAAGCAGGTGACTTAATTTTAATTTTAGCTGGTGCAGAAGAAAGAACAAGAAAAGCAGTCAGTGAATTAAGATTGGAATTAGGCAAACAATTAGGTTTTAGAAAAGAAACTGAATTTAAGTTATTATGGGTATTAGACTTCCCATTGTTTGAATATGATGAAGAAGGAAATCGTTGGGTAGCAAGGCATCATCCATTTACTTCGCCCAAACCAGATCATATAGAAGTAATGATTAACAATGCCCCTGAGATTAAAGATGCTGCTAAATATTTAGAACATCCTTATGCAGGCATTAAAGCCAACGCCTACGATATGGTATTAAATGGCAATGAAATCGGTGGCGGATCTATCAGAATTTTCCAACGTGCTTTACAAGAAAAAATGTTTGCTGCTTTAGGAATGAGTCCGGAGGAAGCCCAACATAAATTTGGATTTTTATTAGGCGCATTTGAATATGGCGCTCCTCCACATGGGGGTATTGCTTTTGGATTTGATAGATTGTGTGCTTTATTAGGTGGTAGTGAAAGTATAAGGGACTTTATTGCCTTCCCTAAAAATAATAGTGGTCGTGATGTGATGTTAGATGCACCAAGCACTATCGATGCAAAACAATTTGAAGAATTGCATATTAAATTGAACTTGAAATAATACAATACCTACCAACTCTTTATTGTCTATGCCTCAAAATTTAAAATTATATACGGTACTCACTTATATATTAATTCCCATTGCATTATTTTTTGGATTTTTGGATGTACTTATTTTATTTTCTTCTTTAGCCAATCCAAGTGCATTGATTATGGTATTTATTATCGCCTGCTTAGTCATTTATACTTTTTCTAGTTATAAATTTTTAAAGATGGGCCTGGAAAGAGAAATAGTACAAACTTTAAAGCTGAAAGATTGGATTAAAGTAAATGCCTATGTGAGCTTTTTTTTATGTAGTTTATTTTTTGTGAATTCTATAAGTGTATTGGTTTCCACCAATGCAGTTTTACTTAAATTTATAGACGAGTTTTTACAGCAGCAGCCAAATATGCCCAAAGAAATTACCAATGCATTGGTATTGTCTATACTCAAAGGGGTTTCGGTATTGCTTTTGGTAACAGGGATTGTTGGAATAGTTCATATACGCTCTACCCTGCGTTTAGTAAAACAGAATGCCCATTTATTTGAATAAAATGGGTTTAAGATTTTGTATCTTTAACTAGATGAAAACTTCTATTCCTTTAGCCGAAAGATTGCGCCCACAAACCCTTGCCGATTTAGTGGGGCAAGAGCATCTTTCCAGCCAAGACAGTGTATTACAAAAAGCCATTGCCAAAGGGAAAGTACCTTCCATGATTTTATGGGGACCTCCTGGGGTGGGCAAAACCACATTGGCTAATATAATAGCCACCACTTTTAATAGTGCCTACTTTCAATTAAGTGCGATTAGTAGTGGGGTGAAAGAATTAAGAGAAGTCATTGAAGAAGCTAAATCAAAAACGAGTGCTATTTTATTTATAGATGAAATTCATCGGTTTAATAAAGGGCAACAAGATGCCTTATTGGGTGCAGTAGAAAAAGGAACCATTACCTTAATTGGTGCCACCACCGAAAATCCAAGCTTTGAAGTAAATAGTGCCTTGCTAAGTAGGTGCCAAGTATTTATATTGAAAGCATTGGATGAAAAAGCCTTGTTAAAGCTAGTACATCAAGCCATTGAAAAAGATACTTTATTTAAAGGACAAGCCATTGAATTAAAAGAAACAGAAGCTTTACTACAATTGTCGGGTGGCGATGGACGAAAATTATTGAATTTATTAGAATTATCGGTAGAAGCTTTAATTGATATTGAAAAATCTAGAAAGCCTCTTATTATCACCAATGATTGGGTGATGGAAGTAGCGCAAACTCATATTGCACTGTATGATAAAAATGGAGAGCAGCATTATGATATTATTTCTGCTTTTATTAAAAGTATGCGTGGCTCTGATCCCAACGGTGCTGTGTATTGGTTGTCTAGAATGATTGTAGGAGGAGAAGATGTAAAATTTATTGCCCGTCGTATGCTAATATTTTCGAGCGAAGACATTGGCAACGCCAATCCAAATGCTTTTTTATTGGCCAACGCCTGTTTTGATGCGGTAAATAAAATTGGATACCCCGAAAGCAGAATTATTTTATCTCAATGTGCCATTTATTTAGCAAGTTCTCCAAAAAGTAATGCAGCCATTGAATCCATTGACCACTCATTGGCATTGGTCAATCAAACAGGTAATTTGCCAGTACCCTTGCACTTGCGCAATGCCCCTACCAAACTAATGAAAGATTTATCCTATGGGAAGGATTATCAATATTCACATAAGGGTGAAAATAATTTCATAGAGCAAGAATACTTACCTGATGCCATAAAAAATACTACACTGTATCAACCACAAAAAAATAGCAGAGAGCAAGAAATAAGAAAATTTTTACAAGAAAGATGGAAAGGAAAATATGGGTATTAATTAGCTAGTCCAATTCCTAATCGATCTAACTTATTCTTTACATTTATTTATTCATTCCTCTTATTCATATTATCCCTATTTTTGTCTTATGAGCAACAACCATACCATTCAATGGGTTACTAAATCCTTTGCCAATCTTACCAATGTTGAGCTTTATGAAATGTTGAGGCTAAGAAGCGAAGTTTTCGTGGTAGAGCAAAATTGCGTGTATTTAGATATAGATAATAACGATCAAAAAGCGCATCATACACTAGGCTGGATAGGTAATGAGTTGGTGGCAAGCACTCGACTCTTTGATAAAAATATTATGTACGATCACTACCAAAGTATTGGAAGAGTGATTTCCGCCCAAAAATATAGGGGCATAGGTGCTGGAAAAGAATTAATGAACTACTCTATTAAAGAATGTGAAAGATTATTTGGCAAAGGCCCAATCAAAATTGGCGCACAATTTTATTTGAAAAAATTTTACAGCGATTTAGGTTTTGAACAAACCGGAGAAATTTACTTAGAAGATGGAATAGAGCATATTCCTATGATAAGGGCTGAAAAATAAATAATAAATTTTATTTCATTTCTAGCGCCAAAAACTTTGCAGTATGCGTGCTTGATTTTTTAATCATTTCTTCGGGTGTGCCTTCAAATTGAATTAGTCCACCTCCATTGCCCCCTTCTGGACCTAAGTCAATGATATGATCGGCTACTTTAATGACATCCATATTGTGTTCAATAACAAGTACTGTATTGCCTCTGTCTACCAATCTATTCAATACCCCTATCAATAATTGAATGTCTTGAAAATGTAAACCAGTAGTAGGCTCGTCTAAAATATAAAATGTTTTTCCAGTATCTTTTTTACCTAACTCCGTCGCTAATTTAACCCGCTGTGCTTCTCCGCCGCTTAAGGTAACTGCCGATTGTCCTAAAGTAATATACCCCAAGCCCACTTCATTCAACACTTTTAATTTTCTGTAAATAAAAGGAACGGCTTGAAAAAATTCACAAGCTTCTTCTACGGTCATATTCAATACATCACTAATCGATTTCCCTTTGTATCTAATTTCCAAAGTTTCTCGATTGTATCTTTTGCCACCACATTTTTCACAGTGCACATATACATCAGGTAAAAAATTCATTTCAATCACACGCATTCCTCCCCCTTCACATACTTCGCAACGGCCACTTTTTACATTAAAAGAAAACCTACCTGCTTGGTAACCTCTAATTTTTGCTTCCGGAACAGATGCAAATAGAGTTCTGATATCGGTAAAGAATCCGCAGTAAGTGGCTGGATTACTTCTTGGGGTTCTGCCTATTGGAGATTGATCTATCTCAATGACTTTATCTATATTTTCCAAGCCTGTCACTTTTGAATAAGCCATGGGCTTGGTTTTGCTATGGTAACAAAACTGAGATAAAATAGGATAAAGGGTTTCATTAATTAAAGTAGACTTTCCACTACCACTTACGCCAGTGACTACGGTAAAAGTTCCTAATGGAAAATTACAGTTTACTTTTTGTAAGGTATTTCCAGTGGCGCCTTTAATACCAATAGTTAGTCCATTGCCTTTTCTTCTCTCAGAAGGGACTTCGATTTTTTTCTTACCCGCTAAAAACAAAGCGGTGTCCGATTTTAATTTAATGATTTCTTGCGGTGTACCTTGTGCTACAATATGTCCTCCATGAATACCTGCTCTGGGTCCAATATCTATCAAATAATCGGCAGCCATCATAATGTCTTTATCATGTTCCACCACTAATACCGTATTGCCAATATCTCTTAATTGTTTGAGCGCAGTAATTAATCTTTGATTGTCTCTTTGATGCAAGCCAATGGAAGGTTCATCCAAAATATAAGTAATGCCTTGCAACTGAGAACCAATTTGTGTTGCTAATCGAATACGCTGAGATTCTCCCCCACTCAATGATTTAGAAGGACGGCTTAAAGACAAATAAGACAAACCTACATTCATTAAAAAAGAAATACGGTCGTCAATTTCTTTTAAAATACCGGCAGCGATTTGCGTATCTTTTTTATCCAATTGTGCAGGTAATTTTTTAAACCAGTTTTGTAAATCGTCTAAATGCATATCGTTTAAAGTGGCAATATTTTTTTCATTCACCTTAAACCATAAACTTTCTTTTCTTAATCTAGCGCCTTCGCATACCGGACAGGTATTTAATTCCATATAGCCTTCCACCCAGGACTTTAAATGATCGGTGCTTTGCGAGGAGGTAAACCATCTTTTCATCATAGGCACAATACCTTCATAACTGCCCGTATACTCATTAGGAATGTTTTCATCATTTAAATCCATATCCAAAGTGGAGGAAATATTTTTATCTCCGAACAATAGTAAGTCAAGCTGTTCTTTGCTTAGTTCATTGATGGCTTTGTCTAAACTTATTTTATGCTTTCTTGCAAAAAGTTTTATTTGATTAAATACACTCGCCTCTCTGGCTTCCCCTAAAGGATGAATCGCTCCTTCGTTAACACTTAAGGAATGATCATGTAATAATAAACTCATATCAATGGCATATACATTACCCAAGCCTTTGCAGTTGGGACAAGCGCCATAAGGAGAATTGAAAGAAAAGCTATTGGGCGAAGGCTCTTCATAGCTTAATCCAGTAGCTACACACATTAATTGTTTTGAATATTGAACCAATTTTGTTTTCCCTTCTTCCAAAACAAAAAGTAAGTCTTTCCCCATTTTCAAACACTGAGCAATACTATCCCCCAACCTTACTTTCATCGCCTCCGTCACAGGTAAACGATCTACCACAATTTCAATATCATGAATCTTATAGCGATCTACTTGATACTTGGGTTTCAATTCAATGATTTCACCATCCACCCTCGCTTTTACAAAACCTTTTTTTCTTATTTCTTCAAACAATTCTCGGTAATGCCCTTTTCGACCGCGCACTACGGGTGCCAATAAGTTTATTTTTTTATCCTTAAACTGTGCAAATATATTTTGTACAATCTCCGCCTCAGAAAACTTCACCATGGGCTTCCCAGTATTGTAACTATAGGCTTTGCCAATACGGGCATATAATAATCTTAAGAAATCATACAATTCCGTAACCGTACCCACCGTCGATCTTGGATTTTTATTAGTGGTTTTTTGTTCTATGGCAATTACTGGAGATAAGCCTGTAATTTGGTCTACATCGGGACGCTCCATTTCCCCCATAAACTGCCTGGCATAAGCGCTAAAACTTTCCATATAGCGACGCTGACCCTCATTGTAAAGGGTGTCAAAAGCCAAAGAGGACTTTCCACTTCCACTTACCCCAGTAAAAACCACCAGCTGATTTTTAGGAATGACAATGTCGAAATTTTTCAAGTTGTGCTCTCTAGCACCAATTACGGTAATATGTTCTTTTATTTGGCTCATCTAAGGGGATAAAGTTATAACAACCTTTTAAATAATTTGTTGACAATGCAGAATAAACATTTAGTAAATTTGCACCTTAATACGTCTTTTTAACTATGCCTCATTTCGAAAGCAAAAAGTCGCCTTTTATTATGGCCCAATTGGGGTCATTAGGCTTAGCTATGTTAATTTTTATATTTAGCTTATTAGTAGGCAGGGATACTGTTTTTTTAGCATGGAATGCAGATTTAGGGTTATTGGCAGACCAATTTTTTAGGTTTTTTACCAATTTAGCAGAGGGCTGGATTTGGATTCCTTACTTACTTGTCGTATTTGGATTATATAAAAAAGATTTAGTATTTATACTACTCAACTTTTTAACATCTACCCTACTTATTCAATTGCCTAAAAATTTTATTTGGCCTAAAGTGAACAGACCCATTGCAAGCGGCATTGAAGTTTCTAAAATTCATACCGTTGCAGGAGTAGAAGTGCATACTTATAATAGTTTTCCTTCAGGACATACGGCTACAGCTTTTATTTTATTCTTTTTAACTGCTTATTTTTTCCCAAATAAAAAAGTGTTGTGGATGGGGGCAGTTTATGCGATTTTATGTGGTTATTCTAGAATTTACTTAGGGCAACACTTCCCTATTGACGTAGCTGGAGGAATCATTGCTGCCATTTTAAGCTTTCAATTAAGTATTTGGCTAAGAACTAAAATAAATTCAACCGCTTTTTAATATTTTTCAAACCGGATTTCTAAATAAGCTCTTTTATGTTTACCAAATTATTATTATTTTTTTGTATTTGCATTGGAATTACTTCCTATGCACAAGACACCACCCAACAAATTATAGTGGGCAGAAAAAATAGTGCCGACCAAATGAATAAGCCTTATGTTATTCTAATTTCTGCAGACGGTTATAGGGCCGATTTTACAGAATTATACGATGCCAAAAATTTAAAAGTACTCTCAAAAAATGGGGTACGCGCTAAGTACATGACCCCTTCCTATCCATCAGTTACGTTCCCAAACCATTATAGTATTGTTACTGGATTATACCCTTCCCACCATGGACTGGTAGACAATAGTTATATTGATATTGCCACTGGCGCCTTCTACAACATGGGCAATAAAAAAATGGTAGCAGAAGGAAAATGGTATGGAGGAACGCCATTATGGGTTTTGGCAGAACAACAAAAAATGATTGCTGCTAGTTTTTATTGGGTAGCTTCAGAAGCAGCTATACAAGGCATCAAACCTACTTATCATTATATTTATAATGAAAAAACAAATATAGAAACAAGAATTAAGGCGGTCAAAGACTGGTTAAGTTTACCAGAAGAACTTCGCCCTCACTTTATTACTTTTTATTTTCCTCAAGTAGACCATGATGCGCATGAATATGGGCCTAATGATTCACGTGTTGGCAATGCAGTGCAATTTGTAGACAGTAGTATTAATGCATTACAAGAAGCCTTAGCTACTTTACACTTGCCCATTAATTATATATTTGTTTCAGATCACGGTATGGCTAAAGTGGATAATGTAAATACACTGCCTATTCCAAAAGCCATTGATACGGAGTTTTTTACAGTGCCCTGGGGCGATGCGCAATTGCATTTATATGCTAAAGACAAATCTAAAATAGAATCAACTTACAATGCACTTAAACAAGATACAAGCATTACTGTTTATAAATTAGATGAAACTCCAAGTTATTGGCATTATTCAAGTAAGGACGACTGGTATAATCGTATAGGGGATTTAATTGTTGTGCCTCATTTTCCAAAAATATTTAATTTATCTAAAAGTAAAACCTCATTAGGGAAACATGGATTTGACAATCATTTTGTAGATATGCGCGCAAGTTTTATGGCATGGGGCCCTGCTTTTAAAAATGGTATAAACATTGACGGCTTTGAAAATATACATATTTATCCATTGGTCGCGCATCTATTAGGACTAAACTATGACGAAAAAAATATTGATGGCAAGTTTAAAGTGTTAAAACCTATTTTAAAGTAAAAAGTGTTAATTAATCATGTATGCACCTTACTGCACTCCCCCCTACTTTCCCCATATTAGTAGAGTCTATAACAGCAGAACTAGGATACATTAAATAAGTATATCCCATATTGGAAGCGATTTCATCACTTGCCCAATAGTAACCATATGGTGCATTTCCAAGAGAGGCCCCTCCACCCATATATCCACCAGGAAGGGCTGTATATCCAGAAGTATTCGTGGCCACATTTCCTGTTGCCCAATGAGCTGTTCCTGATTCTTTTAATTTACCTCCTGCAATTGATGCACCTCCTAAATAATTATACAATATTCTCCATTCAACTCTACTTGGAACATGCCAACTAGTGGGGCACAACCCTCTTGTGTCTGTAATAGCATACCAATTGTATAGTTTTCCATAATCTGGATTACTTAGTAGAAAGTTGCCCGATCCATCTGCTGCAGTTGGATATACCCATGCGCCATTTCCAGCACCTGGATTATTAACATAGGAGATCCATTCAGTTGTGGTGGTTGCATTTCCAATAGAAGTCCCATCTCTATAGGTGGCAATATTTAAATTTTCGGCCATCCAAGTTTGTGTTCCAATGACAACAAATTTATATTGCTTATTCACAAAAAGTGCCTGCGGGAAAATTTGCGCAGCTAAAGGAAATAGTATTATAGTATTTAGAAATAGTACAAAAGCTAATCTCATATAATTTTTTTTTAGAAATTTTGAACAATGGCCCCATAATAATTAGTACCATCAAAAATTAAGGTTACAATATCTATTTTAGTACCAGCATTTGTAAAAGCGGGTTGAGTCCCACCTGCCCATTTTAAATTGGCAGGCCAAGTGGTCACTTCTCTATTGCCTGTGGCATCTTGTACAAATTTTATGAGGTAAGTGCCAACAGCTGCATTGGAAAAAGTTAAAGAACTAATGGTCGTACCCATTGAAACTGTAAAAATATTGCCCAAACTTAAATTGATAGTAGTGGAGGAAGCTGCAGTAATACTGGTGGGTTGTGCCAAAGAAGAATACCTAGTAGCTTTAATACTATCCACTATTGCCAATCCAGTAATGGTAGGATTTATTTTATCTAATTTTAAGTTAATTCGATTAGACAAGGCCACCGTATCACGAGCGAACCTCGAAGAAAGCATGGAAGAAGTATCAGCAACTTTAAGCCTTGTAGATAGCATACTAGATGTATCCGTTATTTTTAGTCGATTTAAAAGCATAGATGCAGTATCTGTATCATTTATATAAGTAGCATTGTCATAACTTATAGTGGTACCGGTAACTTTAACCAAACCAGTGCCATTTAATTGAACTTGTCCTCCTAAACCAGCTAAGGTGTAGGTGGGTATATTTAAAATGCCTGTTGTGGAATTATAAGTAGAAGCCCCACTATTATTAGTTACCGTTAAAGCCACTGCATTTCTTGCTCTTGCATCTGTATAAAATTTATTGGTTGTCCCTTCAACAATTGAGTCGGTATTTAAAGAAACAAATGCTTTATACCCATTCCAATATTTATTAATAGTATTAGATGGAGTGATCAAAGCTTGTTTGTTATTAAAAATAGACCAATCGGTACTACTCAAATAGCCATTATCTGAAGAGGAGGAGGAAGGCATTGATATAGTGTTAATGGATCTTGATAAGGGCGAAGAAAAACTTAATGGTACATCAAAATCGGATATATTATTATTTGCTGCAGTACCAAAAGTTCTAAAAGCCAAAATATCGGAACCAATTGCTAGACCTAAATTTGTTCTTGCAGTGGCCGCCGATGCAGCTCCTGTTCCACCATGTGTAATATCAATACTTGTTGCACTCCATGTACCAGTTAAGATAGTACCTAATGATGTTAGGTCAGTTGCTATCAATTTAGAAGCAGGAATGCTTCCAGCCAATTTTATATTGGTAATACTTGCATCAGCTAAATCTGCAGTAGCAATAGTGCCGTCTAAAATTTTTGAAGAAGTAATTGCATTGGCTGTAATTAATGGTAAATCGGGAGTATTCGATAAATCCCCATTTAGTTTAATAAGTCCATAATTAATGGCAGTTGCTGGACTAGCTCCGCCTGCTGTAATGGTATTGGTTACCGAATCAACATAATCTGTTACAGCTTTAACGCTTGGGAACTTTATATCATTCTGATCAGATGTTAAAAACAAATTAATGGACTTATTACTCGTATCTAATTTTGAATTAATTCTCGTGGACAAAGAAGCTGTATCTCTTTTTTGTAAAAGAAAAGAAGTATCTCTACTAATGCGATTATTTAACATCGTAGCTGTATCTCTTTTTTGTAGAAGAAAAGAAGTATCTCTACTAATTCGATTATTTAACATCGAAGCAGTATCAGAAGAAGTAAGTTTTAAGTTAATTCTATTTGATAAAGTTACCGTATCAGTTAAATTTAATTTCGTTGCTATACTTGTATTAATAGGTGTTATATCAAATGTTTTTGAGGCCAACTGAGTAGGCGTGACATAGGCTAAAACACTATCCGCTAGGTTTATTTTTAAATTAATTCTATTATTAAGAAAGCTAGTATCAAATGTTTTAGCAGCTAATTGATAGGGGGTAACAAAAATGCTTAAGCTATCACTTGAATTTAACTTTGAATCTAGCACTGTGCTCACCTTAGTCAGAACAGAATCACTCATGATAGAAACCTTTGATAAGCTAATTATTGCATTTTTATAGGGAAATAACATAGCAGCAGTATCAGTGTTATTTAATTTCTTTTTAATATCCCCAGCAAACACATTTAATTTATCTAGGCTAGCGAAGTTACTTAGCATTTTAGCCGTATCGGCGATGGATAATTTGCTACTTACCTCCACTGAATTACCGCTGTATAAAGCATAAGGTACAGTTCCAAAGGGCGTGGACCCTAAATCGATCCATTCTTTTGTAAAATCCCAATCTGCAGCAGGGGCATTAGGAGTAATTGAAATTTTGATATTCAAAAAAAAGGGGCCATTGGCCCAATCTATAGATGTTAAATTCTTGGCAACTCCGCCAATCCATTTACCACCGCCCAAGGTAATATTAAAAACCCCAAAAGCATCGGTATTCGTTTGATGTTGCTCTGTAAATACTTTATTACCAGTTTCGGTATACTGAATGATACTTGCTTCAAGATATATATTTTTTTCTTTAGCAGGATTCGTAAACATATCTCTTGCAATGGCCTGAAAAAAAATACCATTGTTATTCATTTGAGCATGAACTGAATTTGAATATAATATATAATTAAAGAATATGATAAATGTTATATACTTTTTCATTATATATGTTTCAGTTTTGAATTGTTTTTTAATCGCTTACAAATTAAATCTAAAAAATGAAAATAAAATTGGGTCCTAGGCCTCATTTAAATGGCAAAGGAATTAAAATAATTTTTATACAAATAAAAAGAATATGTTTATAGAACTTAGACGATAAAATATATTTTTAAACTACCTCATGCCTTATAATAAAATATTAATTCTGGAGGATGATATGATTGTGGGAATTGATTTACAAGAATTATTAAATCATGCTGGATACAATACCATTTTACTTCACAATTACGAAGAAGCTATCAATCAATTAAAGGCCTTCAAACCCAATCTGGCTATATGCGATATCAATCTTGGGCAAGGAGCATCTGGAATTGATTTTGTAAAGAAAGCGACTACCATATTGCCAAAATTAGAAATAATTTACTTGACTGCTTTTAGCACCCACCATATTATTGAAACAGCCGAATTAACTAAACCATTGAATTATATTATTAAGCCATGGAATGAGGATCAAATAAAAGTAACCGTTAAAAGAGCTTTTAGTCATATTAAAATTAAATATGCTAAAAATTTAGTTATAGAAAAATTAAGTACGACTGAATACAAAATTTTAGATCTAATCTCTCAACAAAAAAAGAGCAAAGAAATTGCTTCAGAATTATTTGTATCAGAAAAAACTATTCGTAATCATCGGTACAACATCATTAAAAAGTTAAAATTACCCAACGAAAATAATAGCTTATTAAAATGGGCATTGACCAATTTACATCTTAAAAAATAGTTAGTGAAAATATTTAATTGGCTATTGATCCTATTTATATTATTAGCAAAACCGCTATCAGCTCAATTAAAAGCTTCTTTTTTAATAAGTAGTACTGGTTCTAAAAACACCTTCGTTAATAATATTTCTTCTATTCAATTTAAAAGCGTATCCAATTGTATTGATGTACAAACAGGAATAAATGCATTGCATTTAAATATTGGCCTGGAGCAATTTGTTATCAACTGTAGTTTACCATTAAACATCAATACCTTAGGTCTTAAATTCTATCCCAACCCAGTTTTGAACAATGCAAAGGTTAAATTTATTGGAACCCCTCTACTCAAAGAAATATTCTACTTAACTATTTATTCCACTACAGGAGAATTGATTTTGAGCAAAAAAGAATTCGGTTATACCATTTACCAAGGCTTAGTACTTAATCTAAGCTCTTTACCCATTGGAACCTATTTTATACAAATCGAGTCTCTCTATACCCTAGACTTAGTAAAATTTATAAAAAGCTAGAAATAAAGCTGCTGCTAAGCAAATTATTAAATATATTAGCTAATCAACAAAATTGATTGCTATGAAAATATTGATGTCGATCTGTTTTAGTTTGTTATTGATTTTACAAATAAATGCTCAAAATACCTATTCCATCCTACCCCAACCTACAAAATTAACTCCTGCAGAGGGTCAGTTTACATTTAAGAACAATACTTCTATAGTAGTAACTAATGGAGCTAACTCTTTTGCTTCAGTGGCCAATATGCTCTCCGATCAAGTAAATGCTTCTTTTGGAATAAAGCTTACCGTTAAAAACGGCAGTCCAAAATCTAATGCTATTAATTTTATCTATAATAATCAATTAGCAGAAGAAGCTTATCAATTAAAAGTTGGTACCAATAAAATAGACATTGAAGCAAAAACAGGCAAGGGTGCTTTTTATGCCTTACAGTCTTTATTTCAATTGATGCCTGCACAAGTATTTAGCACTATTCCATCCAATCAAACTCCTACCGCTTCGGCTTGCAGTATTCAAGATGCGCCTCGTTTTAACTATCGTGGATTAATGTTAGATGCTGGAAGAAATTTCTTCCCAGTAGCTTTTATTAAGCGCTACATTGATTTAATGGCCGTTTATAAATTAAATACTTTTCATTGGCATTTAACCGAAGACCAAGGATGGCGCATTGAAATAAAAAAATATCCTTTACTAACCAGCATCAGTTCTATTCGCAAGGAGAGCATGGTAGGGAAATATGATGATATGAAATTTGATCATACCCCTTACGGCGGATTTTATACGCAAGAAGATATTAAAGAAGTAGTTGCCTATGCGGATAAAAAATTCGTCACAATTATTCCTGAAATTGAAATGCCGGGCCATTCTCAAGCCCTTTTAGCAGCTTATCCTCAATTAGGATGCAATCCTGATAAGATTTATGAAGTAGCCACCAAATGGGGCGTTTCAGAAGATGTGCTTTGCCCTAGAGAAGAGACTTTTACTTTTATGGAAAATGTACTTACCGAAGTAATTAGCCTATTCCCTGGAAAATATATTCATATTGGTGGTGATGAGTGTCCTAAAACACAATGGAAACAAAGTCGTTTTTGCCAAGACCTCATTAAAAAATTAGGATTAAAAGATGAGCATGAATTACAAAGTTATTTTATTGGCAGAATAGACAAGTTTTTAACCAGCAAAGGAAAAAGAATGTTGGGCTGGGATGAAATACTTGAAGGTGGCTTGTCTCCTAATGCCATGGTCATGTCTTGGAGAGGTACCAGCGGTGGCATTGAAGCTGCAAAATTAAATCACGATGTGGTCATGTCTCCCAATGATTATTTTTATTTAGATTATTACCAAGCCAATCCAAAAACAGAACCTATAGCCATTGGGGGTGACTTACCATTGAGTAAATGTTATTCCTTTGAGCCAGACCTTCCTGAATTAAACGAAGCCCAAACAAAACATATTATAGGCATACAAGCCAATGTTTGGACCGAGTATATTAGTACCACCGCTTATGCAGAGTATATGACTTTCCCAAGGGCCTTGGCTTTAGCAGAAACTGCATGGTCTCCCAAAGCCGAAAAAAATTATCCTGAATTTTTGAAAAGAGTACAAAAACAAAAACCTAATATGGACGCATTAAAAATTAATTATTGTCCTGTTGAGTTTAAGTAGCTTAAATGCTATAGAACTACATTTTAATAATGGCTTTTACAAAAACTTTATCTACGTTTTGTAATCGGATATAATAAACTCCTGGAAGTAAGTTGGCGCCATATAGGTTATAACTATTCATTCCAGGAAAACTATATGTAGCTTCTAGTAGTAATTTAATTACAGTGCCTGAACCATCTAATAACTGCATTAAAGTATGACCAACGTTTACTTTAAAGTTTATTTTTGTTAGGTTGTAAAAAGGATTTGGATAATTAAATATTAGTGCTGTTGTAGAAAAAGTAGAATTTTTATCATTAAGACCGCATACGCTAGCATTTATTAATGGGACCACTGGAAATTGTTTTAATAGAATTTCTGTTTCTGCAGTAGATGAAACACAAAACCAGTTATTTAAAATGTTAGCATAAATAGTTCTAAAATCAAATTGATAAGGCACATTGTCATTTACAGTTGCATTGGCAGGCAGAGTAGGATTATTTCCAAATACACCACCTCTTACATTTTTTCCAAATAAAAATAAAGGAGCTGCTGAACCATGATCAGTCCCTCCACTTCCATTGGACTTAATTCTTCTTCCAAATTCAGAATAGGTCATCCCTATTACACGATCTTCAATTTCTAGTCCAGTCAGATCTGATTGAAAGGCGGCAATGGAGTCTGAAAGCACTTTTAATAAATTGGCATGCGTTCCTGTAGTAGTATCTGTGGGTACTACTTGTCCAGAATGAGTATCAAATCCTCCATAATTTACCATATATACCTTTGTTTGCAAACCACCTTTGATTAATCGGGCAACTATTTTTAACTGGGAAGCCAAATTATTATTTGGGTAAGTAACTTGTTGGGTAATAGCGTCAGATGCTTTTTTAATTCTGGCACTATATTGATTGGTTTGTTTTGCTACATTTCTTAAAAAAGACAGCTCATACCCTGCATTAGTATTTGCAACAGCTTCGTCTGTTTTCTCCAATAAATTGTAAAAGGAACTTGGATCCGAAATACTCAACGCCATATTCACTGCAGGTCCCTGACAAGTAAGCGTAGCCAAAGATCCAATTTGTATGGCAAGGGGATCTGGCAAATCTGTATTAGGATACCCTTCTGGATAGTTAGGGTAGGTATAATTTAAAAAACGGCCTGCCCAACCTGTGTTTAAATATTGATCACTTTCAGATCCAGACATCCAAATATCCGTGGCTCTGAAGTGGGAAAAACTAGGTTGAGGATATCCTACTGATTGAACAATATTCAATTTGCCTTCTGAAAATAAATTTTGCAAGGCTGTCATGGAGGGGTGAATGCCAGTTTCAATATTCCCAGTTAATTTTAAAACCTTGTTTTCAGGAATAGCAATATTATTTCGTGCATTCATATATTTACTATACTCACTAATGGGGATTACGGTATTTAAACCATCGTTACCGCCATTTAATTGAATGATCACTAATACTTTATCTGTAGTAGAAGTAGCTAGTAAAGAAGTATTTAATAATGCATTGTCTTGAAGTATATGAATAGGATTTGCACCAATCATAGTTGGAGCTAGTAAAGTCATACTGTTTCTTATAAAGCTTCTTCTTTCCATTTATTGTAATTGATAGTCTGGCAAATTCATAATATACTTTAATAATACCTTTAGTCTTGTATTAACAATATTAAAGTTGATAGTATTAGGTTTACTTATATATGCATTCCAGGCTTCTGTCCAATAATAATCATTGGCTTGACCTGTTAATAATATTTGAATTTTTAGACTTGATTTTAATGTGGCAGTAATATCCGTGGAAAGTAAAAATGAAAAAATACTATCAATTAAAATATTAGGATCAGATGGATTTAGACAAACTGTTTTTGCAAACTGAATGGTATCAACAATTATTTTTTTTCCATTTCGGGTATATCCTGTTTCCAACATTAAATCTGTAAATTTATTTCGTTTTGGCAGGGTATCGGCATTAATCCATAACTCATTGAAATCTGGAGCTTGATAATAAGCAGGCCAGCCGGCTACATTAGGCGGATCAACAGGACTTTGCCCCATGCTATTTAACTGATTAACCATATTATTATACAAATAATAGGAATCAGCATAATCCGTAATTGGATTTGGAAAGGCAATCTCAAACTGTCTTAAAAATCCAATAATTTGATCTATAGGACTTTTAATTTGACATCCAATATACATTGTGTCATAAAAATGTTCACTTTGTAATAATAATTTTAATACCGGCTTTATTTCAAAATTATTAGCTATAAAAGTATTTGCCAATGGGGTAATAATATTAGTTTCTACCCTTGCATCAACATAATAATAAACAAAATAGCGGTATAGTTTACGACATATAAATTTAGCTACTTCTGTT
>CAMBEQ010000045.1 GCA_945865545.1 Sediminibacterium ginsengisoli
TAATTCAGTATTAAATGGATTATTGTTATTAAAATTAGTGAAAGACATCCATCCACAAGATTTTAAATGGAAGCCTTATCCTACAAATGCAAATCCTACTGGGGAAAATCATTTATCTTTATTGCTCGGAATTGAAAATGCGGAAGAATTATTTGATTTGCCATTAAAAGATTGGTTAAGTAACCTGGTTCAATTGCTAAAAGTGACTCATTGGAAAAAAGATATAGCGCCTTATTTAATTTATAAATAAAATTAAAAGAAAGATTTTAAAGAAAATAATGATAAAGAAAATTACAATCACAAATAGTATTTATTGGAATACCCTTACCGGCTTTTGTTTTTTAGCTTTAATGTCCTTATTACGCATTGTTTTTGTATTTCGATTTACAGCCCCATTAGGGAATGAAGGGTCTTTAAAAGCTGCTTATCTATTGGGGTTTAGGTATGACTTAAGGTATGTGGCTATTACCATACTATTCATTTTATTATTGTCATTTTTTAAACCTTTAAATCCTTTTAATACCCAAAGAGGTAAAAAAATAGCTTTTTCTATTTGGATGTTTTTTGGTGCTTTATTAATTCTGTTTTATACTACCGATTTTATACATTATGCCTATGTTCATCAAAGGCTCAATGCAAGTATTTTAAGTTATTTAGACAATGCGGCTATTTCTTTACAGATGATGTGGCAATCCTATCCTATCCTACTCATTATTGCAGTTATTGCTTTATCCCTATGGCTACTTTATAAATTGACTCAATTAACTTATAAGATAGCTTTAAAAAGAGAAGCTTCTGGAAGTAAGTTCAATAGAATCCTTATTAACGTATTGTTTTTCTTTATCCTTGTTTATAGCATTGTTGGTAAAGTAGTTTATTCGGGAGGGCAATATCCTTTAAGGTGGAGTGACGCCTATAGTTTAGGCAGCGATTTTAATGCCAATGTAGCTTTAAATCCCATGCAATCTTTTTTTAGTACCCTTAATTTTAGAAAGGCTAAAATAAATAAAGATTTAATTAAAAATAATTATGCAGTTATTAGCGAATACCTCGACATCCCTTTCCAAGAACAAAATGCAAATGAATATCAATTTTCAAGAGTAGTTGTTCCAAAAATTAATGATACCATTGCCCCAAAAATTAAAAACGTGGTATTGGTTATTTGCGAATCATTTTCGGCCTATAAAAGTTCTGTCATTGGAAATCCTTTAAATGCAACACCCTATTTTAATCAAATGAGAAAGCAAGGTGTCTATTTCAATAGAGCGTTTTCTCCAGCCTATGGAACTGCTAGAGGTGTATGGGCAACCATTACGGGTACGCCTGATATTTTAGAAGGCAGAACTTCCAGCCGCAATCCATTATCGGTTGATCAACATACCATTTTAGCCGATTTTAGAAAATACGAAAAATTTTATTTTTTAGGGGGAAGTGCCAGTTGGGCTAATATTAGAGGGGTGCTTAATAATATTGAGGACTTACATATTTATGAACAAGGACAATACCAGTCCAGTGAAATAGATGTTTGGGGGATTAGTGATAAAAACTTATTTATGGAAGCCCATCAAAAACTAAGCACTAATACAAAACCTTTTTTTGCTATTATACAAACAGCCGATAATCACCGCCCGTATACCATACCGGAAGAAGATTTAAAAACATTTAAAAAAATAATGGTTTCAAAAGATTCTTTATTAAAATATGGATTTGAGAACAATGACGAATACAATGCTTTTAGATACACCGATTATTGTTTTGAACAATTTATAGAAGCGGCTAAAAAAGAGAAATATTTTGACAATACCTTATTTGTTTTTATTGGAGACCATGGTATTAAAGGAGACGCAGGCAATATGCTACCTAAAACATTTACAGAACAAGGCTTAACCAATATGCATATTCCTTTTCTATTTTATGCGCCTAAAATTTTAACTCCTAAAGAATATAGCCTACCCGTATCTCAGTTGGATGTGCTACCTAGTATTGCCTCCCTTTGCAATATTTCTTATACCAATACTACTATGGGGAAAGACGTATTTAATTTGGTCAATAAGCCCAATAGCAATAATTCCATTTTTTTATACGACGATTTTAATCAACAAGTGGGTGTATTAAACAATCAATATTATTTTGGGTATAAATTAAAAAATGCTTCCAAAGGTATTTTTGAGAGTGTATTGGATAACCAAAAAGTAAGTAATGATTCTATAGAAAAATCTATGAGAATTTTAACAGAAACTATTTATGAAACATCAAAATACATGTTAATCAATAACAAGAAATTAAATAAGTAAGTTTTAAATTAAATTACAATTGAAAAATTACAGTGCTGGATTTTCACTATCTATTTTTTTTTCTACTCTTTTTGTTCCTGCGTACATTTCGTATTCTAATAACCTGCAATCGATGGTCGCATTGTAAAATTCAATTCTACGACTAGGTTTTAAACGTATTTTCTTAGCCAATTCTAAATTGCCCGTAAAAATATAGCCCAGGTATCCTTTGCAATTGTTTTTCAAAAAATCGCCCATACGAGCGTAAGTGACTTCTAATTCAAGCTCCTCTCCTAGTCTTTCACCATATTCTGGGTTAAACACAATCACTGCCCCTTCTTCTGCAGCTGGGATATTTGTGGTTTCAAAATCACCATCTTGAAAATATATTAAATGTGCAACGCCTGCCACCGTGGCATTGGTTTTTGCCGTTTCAATAGCTCTTTTGCTAATGTCAGAAGCGATAATTTGCAAACCCGGTATTTTAATAATTTGAGTGGTTAATTTTTCTTTTTCAACTTGATACATGGCATTATCATAACCAAGTAGATGCATAAAAGCATAATTAGTTCTTAATAAACCAGGCGATCTATTGGTAGCTATTAAGGCTGCTTCAATAGCTAAAGTACCCGAACCACACATGGGATTAACAAAAGGCGCTTTTTTATTCCATTTAGTACTTAATATAGTAGCAGCTGCCAATGCTTCTAACATAGGGGCTGTACCTGGTAATTTTCTATATCCATGTTTGGCCAATGTTTCTCCCGAAGTATCTAGAAATATTTCGGCTTCCTCTTGTTTCCAAAACAAATAAACTACTGCTCCAGATAATTCAGAGCCTGTAGAAGGACGTTGATTGCAACTATTTCTCATTCTATCTACAATAGCATCTTTCACCTTTAAATTGGCGTATAAATTAGTAGAAATGGTTGGATGAAATACATTACTCGTTACTGAAAAATAGCCCGAAGGTTTTATTAATTCCTCCCAATGAACATCAACTAAATTTTTATATAACTCCTCCGGGTCATTGCATATAAAGGACTTTATAGAATACATTACCTGACTAGCACAACGTAAATTTAAATTCAGCTTTATGCAATCCTGAATAGTTCCTGTTAATTCCACCCCAGTTTGAAATACTCTATCCGTTGTAAAACCTAATGCAACCAGTTCTTTTTGTAAAGAAATAGCTAACCATTTGTGACAAGTGATAATTATTTTGCTAGGGGTAGTAAATACTTGCATAAGTGCAAAGTTACTTATTAAAATCCATAGCCATTTGATTAATGGATTCGTCTTTTAAATCATCCCCAATGACCAATTTATGTTTAAAAACAATATTTTGTCCTGGTGGTAAAACCAATTTAACGGCTATTGCATTTTTATCAAAGTTTCGACCCCCTAAATTATTCGTGGCAAATAAACCATAACCTCTCGCATGAGACCAGGCAGGATAATTTATATTCTTTGAGTGATCTAATAGGGCAATGGTAATTACTTCATTTTCTTTAGTAGCTCTTAAGGCTACCCAATTGGAGCGCTTTCCCCAAACCGCTGCTCCCTGCGCTCCTTCTACATTTCGATACACTCCATTAACCCCTTCATTATTAAGAACAGGTACTTTTGTTTCTATTCCTTTGGCATCTAAAAATGTTTCCGCTACTGTAGCAGGTTCTTCAAAGGATCTATCTACACGAAGTCCAATTAAACCTTCTTTATTTTCAGTAAATGTGACTTCTTGTTTTGCTGTAAGTTTGGTTTCGCGAACAATGGTTCTTAAATTACCTTTCCCGTAAAAAGTAAAACTGGTTGATTCGGAAAGTAAAATGGTATTATTTACATCCACCCAATTAGCGCTCACCACCAATGTCCCATTTTTTGAATTAATGGATTCAATTTTATTCAATCGAATAGAACCATATTTAGGCTTATCCTCCGATTTAATGGCAAAAGAATTATTCCAAAAGTCTAAACCATTGACATCCCCAAAATTAAACCAAAGGCCCACCTGATGTGGATGATCGATTCTTTCAAAAGGTCGAGGATTTAATGGGAATCCTCTAGTGATATATTTGCCTTGTGCATTAACAATGGGATACAAACTTTGTTTTTCCATATTATCAGGATAAATAAATGCAGTAAAAAGTTTACCGCCTATATACACTTCCACTTTTTTATCTTTTTTAAGATTTTTAAAAGTTATAGGTTGACTAAAAGAGAGCTGCCCAATGGCCAATGAAAAAACGAGCAAGAATAATTTTTGAATGTTCATAGGTAGATAATTCTTATTTAAATATACGAAAAATTTTATTTAACGGTTTGTCTATACATCCTGCTCTTTTTATACCTCTAAAATTTAATCTATAATGAATACTATTAAATTCCATTAAATGTGAAAAAGAAGCGTTATTATTGAATCTAATTGAAAACTTATTAATTGTTAATATGTTTTTTAATTATTAAATTTGGCTACGCATTGAATTTGGATAACCAATAAATAAAATTGTTAAAATCGATAAAAAATCATGATGAAATTAACTATAGCCTTTGTAACTATTATTTTATTATTTACAAGTTGTAAACAATATGAAAAAGCCCCTTCTGGCATGCGTTATATCATTTCACATGTAAGTGAAAATGAATAAGAATTAATTATCCATAGCCATGAAATTCACTTTAGTTAATACCCTACGTCGCTTTACCATCCTTATATTTTCTTTTTTTACACTCCATTCATCTATAGGTCAATCTAACGGACTGGTAGCAAAGAATGCCACCTTACAATTAATTTCAAAACAATTTTCGTTTACGGAAGGTCCAGCAGTGGATAAATATGGAAATATTTTTTTTACAGACCAACCCAATAATAAAATTTGGAAATATGATACAGAAGGCAAACTGTCTGTTTTTTTAGAGAACAGTAGACGCTCCAATGGAATGTATTTTGATAAAAAAGGAAATTTGATTACTTGTGCCGATGAAGAAAATCAAATGATTAGTATTAACCCTAAAGGTAAAATAAAATTATTGGTCAATGATTTAAATGGCCTTCACTTTAACGGACCCAATGATTTATGGATAAGCCCTTCAGGTGGTATCTATTTTACAGACCCTTTTTACCTTAGAGATTATTGGTCTCGAAAAACACCTGAATTACAAGGTGAGCATGTTTATTATCTAGCAAAAAATAAATCCCCCATTTTAGTATCAGATCATTTGATAAAACCCAATGGAATTATTGGTACGCCAGATGGTAAATTTTTATATGTAGCAGATATCAAAGGGGACAAAACATATCGATTTAACATTGCAGCAGATGGCAGTTTATCTGCACCCACTCTTTTTGTAGAAAAAGGATCAGACGGATTAACAATTGATGAAAACGGTAACATCTATCTAACTGGAAATGGGGTTATTGTATACAATCCTAAAGGGGAATTAATTGAACATATTAAAGTACCCGAAAATTGGACAGCCAATGTAACATTTGGTGGCAAAAACAATCATACTTTATTTATCACCGCTTCCAAAGCGGTTTATTCATTACAAATGAATGTAAAGGGAGTTCCTTTTTAAGTTTTAATTGTAGTGTCCTGCAAATGACTAAAAAGCAAAAGGGCTTCAATTGCTTGAAACCCTTTCTGTTATTCTGTGGGGGCACACGGGTTCGAACCGCGGACCCTCTGCTTGTAAGGCAGATGCTCTAAACCAACTGAGCTATGCCCCCTTTTGAGGAGTGCAAAAATAAGGGTCAAATAGGAATTCCCCAAAAAAAAGGTGATTTAATTTAATTGTACGGCAGGAAGTCTAGTAGATTGACTATCATATACAAAAAGCTCAACTATTTCGTAGTTCCAATACTTAATCAAAGGCGATTTCTCCAAGTATTCCTTTACTTCTTTTTTATTATTGGCGTTAATGGTAATCCAAGAGTTTTGTGTCTCCATACTTACTGCATAACTATCAATGATGCCTTTATTGAGTAAATAATTGATATAAGTACGATGAGGAGGTACAAAAGACATGAAATCTTCATCCATTTCGAAAGATATAATTGCCTGGTATTTTTTCATATCTATACTAAGTTACATTAAGTATTTAAATTTAAAAATGATTTTTAGTACTATTTCAAATAAAAAATAAAATGGCTTATAATAGACGTTTAGATAGCTTCCTTGGAATTACTAAAAAACAATATATCCAATGCGTCCATTGGCGCCCGCTATAAAAGCAGCCTTCTTACCAGGCTGTTTCTGAACCACATGGAAGCTTTCAGTTGAAATTAAATCCCATTTTTTACCAGCATTGTTGGAAATATCTACGCCCGAAGTACCACAAGAAATTAATAAATTATTGGTAATATATTCCACACTTGATCGGAAACCATTTGGATACCCCACTTTAGAATCAATTTTCCAAATTTGCTTTTTAATAGATTGCCATTTATTATCGGAATTAGGAATAAGAAATAATTTAAGTCCTACGGCATTTTGATAGCGACTCGTATCTTTCGTAAAATCTCCGCCTACAATCATCATTCTATTTCCATTTGGAGAAATAGCAATACTATTTGCACCAGTTGTTTTTCCACCTTGAATGATTGGGATATCTCTTGCCTCACCATTCATCCACAATCGACTTGTATTTCCTCCAGTTACTATAAAGTCATATCCATAGGTATTATCCATATTTGAACTACTAGAAGCAAAACAAGCTTCTCCTTCTTTTAAATTTGATTTAAAATAATCGGATTGAACCTGCTGCCAATGTTCTCCTTTATCATTGGTCTTTAATAAAAAAAGTTGGTTATTAATAGGATCACCTACAATACTTCCATTTTTGTCATCTTTAAAATGAATGGCGTCTAAAAACATAAGAGAATCCTTGTTTTCATATACTTTATACCAGTTTTCTCCCCCATCGATTGTTTTTAATACTACCGCTGGAGCTTCTATAGCAGCTACAATGGCTTCTTTATCATTCCAAGCATGAATGGATCTAAAATCACGGTTCTCATACCCTATTATTTGTTTCCAAATAAAATGTTCTCCTGCGTCATTGGAAAAAGCAATACTCCCTTTACTGCCACTAGCCCAGATGGTATTCGCATTCGGAACAGATAAGCCTCTAATACTTATCCCTTTTTTCTGAGTAAGTATTTTTATGGGATTATTACCCGAATTTTGCGCAAAGCTATTTTGAAATAAAAATAAAAAAGCAACTATTAAAAATTGAAATTTTCTCATAATAATACTTTTTAACTTTATAAAGATACAACATGATACCCTATTGGATGAGTAGAACTCAATTAATGTTAGGAGATAATTTGGTAGAAAAATTAATGAGTAAAAACGTTTTAGTGGTTGGGCTTGGTGGCGTAGGTGGAATTTGTGCAGAAATGATTGTACGAGCAGGTGTAGGAAAAATGACTATTGTTGACAACGATACCATAGATGCTAGTAATATTAATCGACAAATACCCGCACTACATTCCACCGTTTCCCAATCAAAGGCAAAGGTATTGGCTTCTAGATTATTGGATATCAATCCCCTACTTGATTTAACCATACTTGAAGTTTTTGTGGAGAATACTTCTATGCAAGCATTAATTGAAAAAGAACCTTGGGATTATGTAGTGGATTGTATTGATACCTTATCGGCAAAAGTTGATTTAATAAAAGGCTGTATGGATAGAAAATTAGCCATAGTGAGCTCCATGGGTGCTGGAGGCAAAGTAGACCCTTCTCAAATAAGGGTGACTGACTTATCAAAATCCTATGAATGTAATTTAGCGCGGTATGTAAGAAAGCGATTACAAGCATTGGGTATCAAAAAAGGATTGAAAGTCGTTTTTAGCCCAGAAAAACCAGATCAAAGTAAAATAATAGAATCAGATAAGGTATACCCCAAGAAGTCCATTATTGGAACTTTAAGCTATATGCCAGCCATTTTTGGTTGTACGGTGGCAAGTGTGGTAATAAGGGATTTAATGGCAATGGATTGATTTATAGGCCTATTTTCTTTGAAATCAGGGTTATTTTTCATTAAATTTGCAGCTCAAGAATTAAGGGCATTGGTTCGGTAGCTCAGCTGGATAGAGCGTCATCCTTCTAAGATGAGGGCCATTGGTTCGAATCCAATCCGAATCACCATTATTTAATAACTCATTGTAATTCAATGAGTTATTTTTATTTTAAGGAAATACTTTACTAGCCCAAGATTTCATTAAGTAAGGGGACTATTCATAGGTAAATTTTTTTTATAAATAACTTAATTCCAGAACATTATAATGTTCCTATTGTCTTATCTATGTCCTATTTTATTTAATTTTAGAAAAAATATCAAATGAGAAGAGGAATTTTATATTTAGCCTTATTGATAGTAAGTATAAATACAAAAGCACAAATTGGTTCAGGTAATAGCTCTAACCCCGAAATATCGTTGTTTATGTCCACCGATATGCCAATTACAATGGATAGGAATAATGTGATAGACAAATTTGGCAATAGAACTCCTTACAATAATAATATAAAAGGAAGTCCTTTTTTAAATGACCAGTGGCTAAATGGCTCCATTTATGGATTAGACCTCAAAAAAATGGCAGAGGTAAAAATTAGATTAAATACGAATAGTAACCAAGTTCATTTTTTAGATATGAAAAATACTGAATTGGTGGTAGATAAGTCAAAGATTAAAAAAGTAGTGATGTATGATGAGTTAAGTGTAGATTCCATGTATTTTGAAACTGGATTTACAGATACAAAAAACGAACTCAATAGCTCCAACTTAGTGCAAGTTCTAAATAAGGGGGAAGTGTTATTATTGAAAAATTATACGAATCATGTTGTAAAAAAAGATTCCTTATTTGGTGCTATCAATGTATATTATTTTGCACCAATGTTTGATTACTATTTACAAGTTGAAAAGAATAAGATTCAAAAACTAAAGAAAATAGATGCGAAGATATTATCTACCATGCTTCCTAATAAAGAACTAATTACTAATTACCTGACGCAGAAAAATAAGATAAAATCAGAAAAAGAAATTATTGAATTCATTAACTTTTATAATCTAAATAATAAATAAAAGTTTATTATAATCAATTTTTAAGCCAAAATATAGTACCGAATTAATTATGAAAAAAATAGTTTTTACTTTTTTACTCATGATAGCTTGCTTACATGTAATGGCCTCTAAAATAAAAATTTATTATTTTTTAGCTACTACCTGCCCTATTAGTCAAAAATATACCCTAGAAATAAATAGACTCAACAAAGTATATGCTTCAAAAGATATTGAAATGATGTTGGTGTTTCCAACGGTTAATAGTAATAAAAAAGATATCCAAGCATTTTGTACCACTTACCAAATAACAATGCCCTTTATGATTGATCGTAATTTTGCATTAACAAAACAATTGAATGCAAAAATTACGCCCGAGGTATTTGTTGTAACTGACAATAAAGAAATTTTATACCATGGCGCCATAGATAATTGGTTTTATGCATTAGGGAAAAATAGAATGCATATTACCGAACATTATTTAGAAGATGCTATTAGAGCCATCTTTAAGAAGGAACAAGTTGTAAAAGAATATGTAGCTGCAGTTGGATGTTTTATTAGATAGTAGCTGCTTTACTTACAGGATTTTATTTTCGTCCCCCGGCTTATAAGTAACATAATAAATTACCAGGTTCATCATTTCATCATTGGTACCCCAGCCATACCCCACATCTTTTGGTTGCTTACTTGGGTTACGTTCATTATTAATAGTATTATCATACTGTGCCTCGGCATATATTACAGAACCTTTTGGAAGATATAAATACTTTTGAAAAGTGTACGTCATTTGCCAATTAAAATCCCAGTCGGGAACATTAATAAGCTGTAACACATCACCAGAAGGGGTTACAGCAAAAGACTTAAATTTCTTCCCTAATAGATGCATATGAGGCATGATTGAAATCAATGATACATCTTGGGTGAGCATTGCAGAACGCATATAAAATGTAGACACTTGGTTAGCCTTAATTATAAAAGGTAAATTAGAAATATTGTCTTCCTTTAAAGTCAAGGTAATCACTTCCCTATCTACAGGCTTATCTGTATATTTAATTCTAATGAAAGAGGAATCACTGCTTATAATTGGAGAAGGTGAATAATGTACATTGAAAATAAAATTGGAACCTTGAAATAATTTTTTGCCCGTTCCTTCCGGAAAAACAATTCTATCATTTCCAGGCACCCAACCAAAAAGAAAATTGTCAGCCAGCGGCTTGGTTTGGTATTGGTATACTCCAGTATCCGATTCTGACATACCATCTATTCCCGCTATACTACCTGTGGTATCAGTCATAATACGACTATGGTGTACCAATTTTTTATTTCCTGGAACAAATTGAATAGATTTAATCATTTTAGAGCCCTCATTGTTTACAGGAGCATAAAAAAATCTGAATTCTTCTTTTCCTGGACTATTCATTTGAAATTTCTTCTGCATGCCAATACTTAGGTCATAATCATTCACATTAATAGGTTCAGGAGCATTTTTTTGATGTATATCTGTTGGTATATCTTCTCCCTTTCGTTTTTTCTTTTGCCCTTTCTCAGCCCCCGTATTAATCCATGTTTGTATTAATTGAATTTCATCAGCAGAGAGTGTGTTTTCATTTTTATAATGCTGAAAGGAGATATCGGCTTTAAAGGGCGGCATATACCTAGTCTTAGTCACGTAGCCTATAAAATTTGATCTAGAAGCAACCTCCTCATAAGTGAGTAATGAAAATGGAGCAAGTCCATCTTTGTTGTGGCAGGGTGCACAATGGGTTTGAATAATAACAGCTATATCCTTGTAAAAACTTACCTCTTGAGCCTTTAAGTAGGTAGCTGGACAGAATAGGAGAAATGATATAGATAGAATAAAGAGGATTGGTAATAGCTTATTTCTCATACTTCCTTCAAATTATCAGTAAAAGTACAGTATCTAGTAAAAAAAAATGGGAATAAAATAATTTATTCCCATTTTTTATATCTTATAAACTAATTATTTAACAGACCAAGTAACATTATTGTTGGCTTGTATTTCTGGTTGACTAGAATATAATTCAACGTTCGCAATAGATACAGACCACCACTTATAGACAAGTCCATTAGTGCCTGTAAAAGCCCATGTTAGTACAAAGCTGTTATTTTTATCGAAACGCTTACCAGCTGGACGAGAAGCACCAAATACATCAACGCTTCCTGTTCCATAGTTAAACTTAGCTGTCGCAAATAGCTTATATACCTCTTCAGCTGAAACGGTAAAAGTACTTGCTTCGTTATTTCCTTTTGCATCCATCACCTTAAAGGATTTAGTACCATGATTGGCTGTTGCAGGATTACCATTTTTATCAATATAGGCTTCTCTCAATGTAATAAAAAGCTCTTGCTTATTAATAGTAAGAATTTTATTTACATCGATCCATTTCAGTTGCATGTTAACAACAGAACCAGCGTCATCCCCACTTTTAAAAGTGCCGCTATTTAATTTACCTTGACCATATACTGCCGGCTCTGGCTTGGCAACAGGATTCAACTCTTCCTTTTTACATGATACCAGTAATGATGTAACTAATATGATGGATAATATGTTTTTCATTGTTTTTTTCATTTAATTCAGTTTTAAAATTTAAACTTAAGTGTATCCCAGAAAACTGGATCATTATAATAAATTGGCAAAGGCTTAGGAGCATTTGGATTTAAAGTTCCTTCTGATACTGGAATAGGTAATCTTAAAGCAAATTGAGAATTTAATGTGATTGGTGTAGCTAAATTGGAAGGATAGCCAGTTCTTCTAAATGCATTATACATTTCGAAACCGTTACCCCAATTTGCAAAATATGCTTCGTATAAAACCTTATTCATTTTAACCTCAGCAGTTGCTGCTTCATCATAAACAGTTAAAAAATTAGCAACATAAGCATCTACATCTGCAGTTTTCATAGCAATAGAACTTGCATCTTTAGATACTCCAAAGGTATTTACATTGGTCATAGACTCTCTAATTGCTTTTTCTGCAGTTACTTTAGCATCTCCAAAACCATAAGCTAATTCAGCTTCTGCTTTCCAGAAATTAACCATATTACTAGTAATCATTGGGAAGATACCAGCACCACCAGAATTTGATTTGGTATTTAAAACATAAGGTGCATTGGCACGATTGTCATACAAACCTGCCGCTGGATAAACACCTGGAACCATTCTATAACGAACGTCCTCAGATACACCAGACTGGTCTCCACGGTAACGTCCAAAATAGCCTGCAAAATAAGCAGAATCTGCTTTTGTATCAGCTAATACACCAGCTGCTCTTGCTTTTGTCCATGCATCTGGATTCAATACCAAGTAGGCACCTTGAACTGGAGTCGCACCTCTATCTGTTGGATTAGATTGATCAAGTATCTTGTCATATTGTCTTCTGAAATAGAAAGGTAAACGAGGATCTTTTCTCAATAACATGTCAAACATATATTGAACTCCGATATAGGTAAAATTGTTATTAGCTAAATAAGCAGCTGTAAACCAAGGATGTCTTAAATCTGGAGAAATTTGACCACCATATTTCCAAGTAAAGTCTTGTGAAGGGCTTTCAATAATTCCACCAGTTGGTTTTAAGGCAGCTTGAATTTGAGAAGAAGCAGAAGTATTTACTTTTCTTGAAGTCATTAACATACGAAGTCTTACTGTGTTCGCAAAGCGAATCCAAGAAGCCTTACTTCCTCCATACATAATGTCTCCAGTTACAGTATAAGGGCTAGCAGCTGTTAAGTTTAAAATTGCAGAATCAAGCAATTTATAACACTCAGTATAAATTGTTTTTCCATCGTCAAACTTTGGATTAATGTTGATTGCAGCAGCATTTCCTAAAAAAGCTTCTGAGAAAGGAACTGTTCCGAAAAGATCTACCATAGTAGAAAAGCTATAAGCTTTCATTGCTTGAGCAATTCCTAAATAAGGCTTATTATCCTTTGCTTTTGCAGCATTGATTACCTCTTGTAAGTCCTTTCCTGGGCCAGTGTAAAAATACGACCAACTGCCATAAAAGCTATTCGCTCCTAATCCGTAAGAATCAGAAGAAGAAATAACTCCCATAAAACCTTGTTGGGTATTGTTTAGGCCTTCCATAAAAGCTGCCATATTACGCTGAGCTTCTGGTAAAAGTAATTCAGCAGATCCAATGGTTGGACTATTTGGATCTGTGTTTATATCCAAGTCAAATATATCAATTGACTTGTTGCAAGATGCGAAAGACAATGCCATGGTAATAATAACTAGGCTTGCTATCGATTTTGACTTTTTATAAAAATTGTATTTCATATTGTAAAATTAGCTATTGGTTAAAATTAAAATGTAACTCTTAGGTTAACTCCGAATCTTCTAGTGCTTGGTGCGGCGCCTAAGTCAATACCTTGAAGATTTGAGCTAGCTACATCACTAAGTACCTCTGGGTCGAAATTTAAGCCTTGCAACATATTAGGAGCATAGAACCATAAGTTTCTACCGCTAAAGCTAATAGTAGCAGAACCAAATGGAGTCTTCTTTAAGTATCCTTTAGGAATTGAATAACCTAAAGTTGCTTCTCTTAAACGAATTGTTGTTTTGTCATAAATATTAGTATCATCAGGACCATAAGCACCAAAACCATCACTGAAATAATAATCAAATGCAGAAATACCTGTTGTATTCTTAATGGTTTTACCATCTGCACCCAATATTGGTTCCTTGGTATCATTATCACCATAAACTCCTGGTATAACATAAACCCCTTCACGATCTTCATTCACTTTTAACTGACCACGTAGTAATAAAGACGCAGCAGTAATTGAGTAAATTTGTCCACCTTGCCACCAATCAAATAGTGTAGATAAAGTGAAGTTTTTATAACTAAACGTGTTAGTAATACCTAATTTGAAATCAGGATTAGGATTACCAATGATGTCATCTTGGTTAGCATAGATATGAGATCCTGCTGGACCACCTTGTCCTGGCCAGATTAATCTATTGCCTGCACCATCTCTAGCTGCACCAAGACCATATAACATACCAAATGGTTGTCCTACTCTTTGAACGTTAGAGATAAACGCACCATTACCTAATATGATATCTGCATCTTGATCATCTGTTTTTAATACTTTAGAAACCACTTTATTAAATGCGAAGTAGGTATTCCAATTAAATCCATTATTATCTGATTTTATCCAAGTAACATCCACACCTGCTTCATAACCTTTGTTTTCAATACTACCCGCATTGATTGCTTGTGTAGAGAAACCAGAACTTACAGGTATACGCTTGGTAACAAATAAATCTGTTGAAGTTTTGATATAATAAGTTAAATCCATTTTAATACGACCATCAAAGAAATTCAAGTCAGCACCAAATTCAATCTCTTGCAAACCTTCTGGTTTTAATCCCGCATTCTTAAGTGCGTTAGATAAAGAAGAAGAATAGATTGTTGCTCCTGATGGAGTTAAATAAGATGGTGAAGTTACATTGTACGTAGTTGCTAATTGATAAGGAGGCACATCACGTCTTGTTTGAGCGAAGTTGGCTCTTACCTTACCATAAGACAATATTTTATTAGAAATATTCAATGCATCTGTGAAAATGTAACTTAAACCAGCACTTGGATAGAAATAGTTTCTATTATTTACTGGCAAAGTAGAAGACCAGTCATTTCTACCTGTTAAGTTTAAAAATAAGTAGTTCTTGTAAGAGAAATCAAAGCTACCAAAAGCTCCTAAGATTCTTCTCCTTTCATTGTAATCAGAACCTACTTGAGATTGTGCTGTATTGGTTAATTTATATAAATTAGGTACAATAAAACCAACACCTGAACTATAAAGTTGTGAATTGCTTCTTTCGTTAGATTCAGCTCCAACTCTAGCAGTCATATCAATATCTTTTGTTAAAGATATAGTCTTAGTCGTTGCTAAGAATTGGAAGTTCTTTTCTGAATTGACAATATTTGAAGACCACATGCTACCAATACCACCACCTGAGTTACCACCTGCACGTGTAATCTCTCTTTGGTTCTCAGAATAAGTATTCAAACCTCCTTGTAAAGACAAATTCAACCATTTTGCAACATCGTAAGAAACTTTAATGTTTCCGAAAACACGATTTACATTACTGTTGAATAAATTGTATTTAGCAGTCCAATAAGGGTTATCGGTAGGTCTGTAGAAAATATTATTTCCGTTTACAGGATTCTCAAATGGCATTTGATCCATTGGGAAACTACGTGGGAAATAATACAAACGATCAAAGATTGAACCGCCAGTACCACCACCATAGTCACCAAATAAACTAGCACCAGATTTAGGGTTTTGTTGTCTATTGTTTACATAGTTTAAAGATCCTGAAACCTTTAAGCCATTTGCTAATTGAGCATTACCACCAACTGAAACCGATGTTCTTCCTGTTTCAGAATTTGGAATGATACCAGAATTCGCTGTACGACTAGCTGTTGCAGTGAAGTTGTTTTTTGCATCACCCGCACTAATATTAATACTGTTTTCTACAAGCAAACCTTGTTTGAAAAAGTTATCAATAATGTCATACCCTTTGTACTCTAATGAATCAGGTAAATTAGGGAAAAGACCAGGATATCTATTTTTAATTTGAGTAGGAACAAACTTTTGTAAAGGGTATTTTAAAATTCCTCCAGATTTAGCGTTAACATAAGCAGCTTGGTCTGCAAAAGGAGCACCCCAGTTACCAATGAATCCACCATTATAGTTTTGGTTAGAACCTTGTCCGTATCTATTTTGATAATCAGGTACAGAAGAAATAGATTCAGTATTGTAAGAAGTAGAGTAACTAACTTCTAAACCTTTTTTAGACTTCGCACCCGATTTTGTAGTAATTAAGATAACACCATTGGCAGCTCTTTGACCATATAGTGCAGATGCAGAAATACCTTTTAACACAGTCATAGACTCAACGTTATTAGGATCAATATCAAAAGCTCTATTAGAGAAAGTACTTGCTCTATCAAAACCAACTGATTGGTTTACACTATTATCAAATGGTATTCCATCCACTACAAATAAAGGTTGGTTGGAAGAAGAGAAAGAAGTATTACCACGTAAGTTGATTCTAGTTGATTGACCCGGAGATCCACCACCACTAGTAATATCAACTCCTGGAACTTTACCAGCAAGAGCACGAAGTAAATCTGGCTCAGCTTTTTGTTGTAACTGCTCTGATTTTACATCCGATACAGCGTAAACAAGTTGTTTCTTTTCTTTACGAATTCCCAATGAGGTTACAACCACTTCATTAAGAGAGCTAACATCACTTGCTAAAGTAACACTTAAGTTGTCAGCAGGAGTAACCTCTTGAGGTATGTATCCTATTGCACTTACAGTTAATTTAAAATTGCCAGATGGAAGTGACAATTTAAACACACCATTGTCATCTGCATTAACACCTTGTCGGGTGCCTTTTACTTTGATAGAAGCCCCGGCAATTGGAGTACCAGATTGATCCAATACCTTACCAGAGACAACTCTTTGAGCTAGTGCCGATGTTGTAATCAAGACAATAGCACAAAAACTAATTAGAAGCTTTTTAATCATATCTATTTGTTTTTTATATGAAACACACGTATCTTTTTGATACATTTTTCTAAAATTAGAAACTTTTGTTAAATTAACAAAAAAATAATCTTGAAAAATAATATATATTTTTTTTTTTTACATAATTTACATAAAATCAAGTATATATATATATAAATTTTGTTAATATTTAAAAATCATTTTTCAAATATTAACAAAATATTAAATTTAAAATTCTTAAATTATTTAAATTTGTATAAATAATCAACCTTTCAAGTTTAAATTTTACAAAAAAAGGCAATTTTAATTAAAACTATCTTAGATACATGCTATAAAAAATAACTTACACTTAAGTAAATACTTGCCTAAAACG
>CAMBEQ010000046.1 GCA_945865545.1 Sediminibacterium ginsengisoli
ACTACAGCCACTACTGGAATAACAACAGTTAACAATGGTACTGGAATAAGGATAGATGCATCAGGTTTGTCTATACCAGAACCATTTACCATATATGGTTCTGGCTTGGGTTCGAGTGGGGTAGTTAAAAACATGGGTAATATCAATACCATCACTGGAACAATTACCTTGGCTTCGGCATCCACCATTACTTCTGCTGGAACTTCAACTTCCACTTTAACCGATTCCTTATTAATTATAACTGGCGGAATTAACACAGGTGGGTTTACTCTAACAACCAGTACCATCAAAGGGATGCGTATCGATGGAGTGATTTCAGGAACTGGAGGTTTAACAAAAATCAGCTATGACACATTAGTATTAAGTGGATCCAATACTTATTCAGGAGCTACTAACATTAGTTATGGTGCTGTGGAAATTAAAAATAGTGCTGCTTTTGGAACTGCTACTGGAACAACCACTATAGTTGCTGGAGCGACTGTACAAATAGAAGGAAGTAGTTTAACCATCCCAGAACCTATTACTATTAATGGAAATGGTGTATCAGTGGGCGGTACAAATCAAGGGTCAATAAAAAATATTAGGAATCAAAATACATGGACAGGCTTGATAACATTAGGATCAGCATCAACTATCGTAAGTGGAACCCTTTCGGGAACAACTGCTGACTCTTTATTGGTAACAGGTAATATTGCAACTAGCAGTTATACCTTAACTACGGATGTGGTAAAAGGGATGCGTATACATGGTGTGATTTCTGGAACTGGAGGATTAACAAAAATTAGTAATGACACTTTAATATTAAGTGGAACCAATACCTATACAGGATCAACCACAATTAGCACTGGAGCAGTAGAAATAAAAAATGCTGCTGCCTTTGGAACCGCTTCTGGTACAACAACAGTTGCCAGTGGATCGACAGTGCAGATTGAGGGAAGTAGTTTTAACATACCAGAACCAATTACCATTAATGGAAATGGTGTATTAGTAAGTGGTGTAAATCAAGGTGCGATTAAAAATATTAGGAATCAAAATACATGGTCAGGCTTGATAACATTAGGATCAGCATCTACTATCGTAAGTGGAACCCTTTCGGGAACAACTGCTGACTCTTTATTGGTAACAGGTAATATTGCAACTAGCAGTTATACTTTAACTACGGATGTGGTAAAAGGAATGCGTATACATGGTGTGATTTCTGGAACTGGAGGATTGACAAAAATTAGCAACGACACATTAATATTAAGCGGCGCAAATACTTATTCAGGATTAACCACTTTAACCAATGGAGTAATAGAAGCAAAAAACAATACTGCCTTTGGAACAGCCACTGGAACAACAACGGTAGCTGCTGGCACCACCATACAAATTGAGGGAGGTGGGTTAACTATTGCCGAACCTATCACGATTAATGGCGATGGAGTAGTGGTGGGATCTATTAATCAAGGAGCAATAAAAAATATTAGAAATATAAATACTTTAACTGGTCTAATTACTTTAGCATCCGCATCTACTATTGTAAGTGGAACTTTATCAGGAACAACTACTGACTCTTTATTAATTCTTACAGGAGGTGTTAATACAGCTAGTTATATTTTAACCACCGATGTTGTTAAAGGAATGCGTATAGATGGCGTGATCACTGGAAATGGGGGATTAACAAAAATCAGCAATGATACTTTACTATTAGGCGGTACTAATACATATACTGGGTTAACTACGATTTCAAATGGTATAGTAAGTGTTAAAAATAGTGCGGCTTTTGGAACTGTCACAGGTACAACAACGGTAAGTAGTGGTGCAGGAGTGAAGCTTGATGCTACTGCTTTAACTGTGAATGAAGGTTTTAATATTATTGGAACAGGTGTAAATAATAAAGGTGTTATCAAAAATAGTACAGGAACAAATATCATTTCAGGAACTATTTCATTAACAGGGGATGCAAGAATCAATGTGGATGCAGGTACAATGTCATTAACAAATGCCACATCAGTAGCTTTAAGTAGCTATACTTTAAATGCTGGTGTTTATTCGGGAACCAGTTTAAGTATTACCAATGCATTTACAGGGAATGGCTCTTTCATTAAAGACAGTACTGGTACTATCTACTTAACTGGAAGTAGTCCAAGTTATTCAGGGCCTATAACTGTGTACAATGGAGTGATGAATATTCAAAATGCAAATGCTTTAGGAGCAACAAGTGCTGCTACAACAGTGAATACCGGTGCTGCATTGCAACTTCAAGGAGGAGTAGGAATTGCTTATGCAGCAGAACCTATTAATATAGTAGGAACTGGAATTAACAATGACGGGGCCATACGAAATTTAACGGGCGCGAATTCATACAGCGGAACAATTAGTTTAACTGGTGCTGCAAGAATCAATGTGGATGCGGGTACACTATCATTAACAAGTACTGGTACATCTATCGCGTTGGATGGGAATGCATTAAATGCAGGGGTTTATTCTGGCACCAGTATGTATGTGAGTGGGGCCTTAACAGGAAGTGGGACCTTAACCAAGGACAGCACAGGAACTTTGTATTTGAGTGGAACAAACTCTTCATATACAGGAGCCATTACTATTTATAAAGGGGTAATGAATATACAAAATGCAAATGCATTAGGTGCCCCCGAAGTAGCTACCACTGTACTTACTAATGCTGCATTGCAAATACAAGGAGGTATAACAGTTCCTGAAGCAACTATTAATATCATTGGTACGGGTATTAATAGTGATGGTGCCATCAGAAATATGACTGGCTCAAATGAGTTAAGTGGAACCATTAACTTAACAGGCAATGCAAGAATTAATTCAGATGCTGGAACCTTATCGATGACTAATAATACTACATCAATAAGCATGTCTACCTATAATTTAAATATTGGTGGACTTGGTTCAGGAATTGTATATGTAAGTGGTGTAATTGGAAGTGCAGCATCAGGTGCAGGTACTTTAACCAAAGATGGCTCAAGTACTAATAAATTATATGTAAGTGGTATTAATACTTATATCGGTAATACGGTGATCAGCAATGGTGTGCTTATTGTTCAACATGCCAACGCTTTAGGAACAGTAGAGGGATCTACTTCAGTTTCATCTGCTGCTGCATTAGAAATTCAAGGGGGTATTACTTTAGCTGCAGAGCCTATGACCTTATCTAGTACTGGTATATCCACCACCACAGGAGGAATTAGAAATATTTCTGGTGATAATATTATTACAGGAACTATTACTGCTGCTGCAGCATCAAGAATCAATTCAGATGCAGGAACTTTGACTTTAAACAACAATACTAATGCACTTATATTAAATGGAACTACCATTATAGGTGGAACAAGTAGTACTACTATAACAGGAAAAATATCTGGATCAAGTTATGTTAATACTTTAACTATGGATGGTACTGGTGTTTTATCACTTAGTTCAACCTCTAATGATTATACTGGACAAACATTGGTTACCTCAGGAATGGTTAAAATTAATAATGAGAATTCATTAGGAGCTACCTCAAATGTTACTCAAAATAACACAGTAGTGAGTGGAACGGGAACTGTTTATATAGATGCCATTACGAAAAGTTTTGCAGAAGCATTTACCATAAGTGGAACTGGAACATCTAGTATTGGGGCAATTAGAAATCCTAGCGGAGTAAATACGCTAGCTGGACTTATTACTTTAACTGGAAATGCATCAATAGTTTCTACAGGAACGGGTACCACCGATTCATTATTAATTACCGGTAATATTGCTACTGGATCTTCAACATTAACTTTTGATGTAACCAAAGGAATGCGTTTAGCCAATGTCATTTCTGGAACGGGTGGTTTTGTAAAAAATAGCGCAGATACATTATTATTATACAATACCGCCGACAATACTTACTCAGGTATTACCACTATCAATGCAGGGGTGGTTAGAATAAATAATAATACGGCCTTTGGAAACGCTTCAAGTACAACAGCATCACATACTATTATTAATGGAGGAACCTTATTAGTAGACAAAACCGGATTTACTATAGCAGAGCCATTTACCATTACTGGTGATGGAATTACAGTTGCTGGCGTTACTCAAGGAGCTATTAAAACTTTATTTGGAGTGAATTCCTTAACGGGTCAAATTACTTTAGGTGCAAATGCAAGAATAGTGAGTGGTACTTTATCTGGAACAACTACAGATTCTTTAAAATTGGGGGCTATTGTAACTTCATCACCTTACATTTTAACTTTATTCACTAATGTGGGAACCAGGACAACTGGTGTGATATCAGGATCGGGGTCTATTACCAAAGAGGGCGCTGATACATTAAAAATAAGTGCTGTTAATACCTATACAGGCACAACCAAACTTTCTAGTGGAGGAATTTTAGCGGGCGGGGAAAATGTAATGCCCTCTTCGGCTACCAATCAATTTGTATTTAATGGGGGTACTTATAGTTCTGGAGGATTTTCTAATACCTTAGGTATTTTAAGTATTTTAGAAAATTCAGGAATCAATATTAAATTTTTACCAATACATGGAATTACTTTTACGGGTAAAGGATCCTTTGTCTCAGGGAAAAATGTAATCATATATGGTTGGTCTGGTTTAACGGCGCCAGCCTTGTCTAAAAACGGAGCTTTAATTTCTAGTAATGCAACATTGGCTATTATATACCTAAGACCTACTGGTAATATTGGTGTTTCAAAATCTGGGGGTTTAACAAGATATGGGCAAGTAGTTTCTGCATCTATTGGTGCTGATTTCAATGGTAGAATTTACTTTACAAATGGTACAACATTAACTCAATTCCAATTAAACCGATTGAGGTTCTATGTAGATCCTTCTCCAACTTATACAAGTTCTTATAATTATTTCAGTTCTACTCAAAATGGATCTTCTAAAGAATTAATTGCAAATGATACATTGAAAGTGGAACCAGTTGATCCTATTTCAACCACGGCAGTTACTTCCATTACATCTACCACAGCTTCAAGTGGTGGAACTATAAGCTCTACTTTGGTGGATGTGGTTACAGCAAGTGGAGTAGTTTGGTCAACTTCAAGCAACCCAACCGTGGATTTATCTACCAAAACAAGTAATGGCGCTGGATTCACAACTTTTACAAGTAATATTACTGGACTCGTTTCGGGTACAACCTATTATGTCAGGGCCTATGCAACTTATAGTACTGGCACCAACTATGGCCAGGTAATAAGTTTTACAACACCTTAGAGATTAGTATTTTTCTATCTTTTAACTCTCAAAAAAGCCCAAAATTCCTTAGATTGTACTGGTAAATTTTAATAATTTAACTATTAATCTATGAATGCTTTACTGGGCGTAATTTTTCATTTTGTGGGCGGCTTTGCTTCGGGCAGTTTTTACATGCCCTATAAAAAAGTAAAGGGCTGGAATTGGGAAAGCTTTTGGATTGTGGGTGGATTATTTTCTTGGCTCATTGTGCCACCACTAGCTGCTTATTTAACCATACCTGGTTTTGTAGAAATTATTAAAAGTACCAGCGGTGCAGTATTAGGAGTCACTTATTTTTTTGGCGTTTTATGGGGCATAGGTGGTTTAACCTATGGCCTAGGCGTGCGCTATTTAGGCGTATCCTTGGGTAGCAGTATTATTCTTGGTTTGTGTATGGTTTTTGGCGCAGTGATTCCTGCTATTTATTATGATTTTCATCCCGTAGCAGGTAAAGATACTTTTAGTGGCATGCTACATTCCGGTTGGGGTATCACCGTACTTGCTGGATTATTAATTTGTATTATAGGTATTATAGTAAGTGGCAAAGCAGGGGTGATGAAAGAACGTGAGTTAACCAAAGAAGCAGCTAGCGCTTCCAACACAGAATATAAATTTGCCTTAGGTATGTTAGTTTCCATTGTTTCGGGGGTATTAAGTGCTTGTTTTAATTTTGGATTAGAAGCAGGGCAGGTAATGGGTACTATTGCGAATGACGCTTGGAAATTAGCAAATCCTGAACAAGGTGAATTTTTATACCGCAACAATGTCATTTATGTAGTGTTGTTATGGGGTGGGTTAACCACCAATTTTATTTGGTGTATGGTATTAAATGCACGCAATAAAACTTTTTCAGATTATAACAATAAGCAAACACCTTTATTAAAGAATTATATTTTTTCGGCCATAGCAGGTACCACTTGGTTTTTACAATTTTTCTTTTACGGAATGGGCGAAAGTAAATTAGGCAATGGGCCAAGTTCATGGATATTACACATGGCCTTTATAATTTTAGTTGCCAATATGTGGGGCTTGGTTTTAAAAGAATGGAAAGGGGTAAGTAAAAAAACAAATACAACAATTATTGCAGGCATCGCTATTATCATTATTTCGGTATTGGTAGTAGGCTATGGCAATAATAATCATCATTAATAAAAAAGAAAAACAATTGAAGGAATGGAAAAGAAGTTTAAAAATGTAAGTTATTTATGGGAAGATGAAAAAGCTGCTGCCTTCAAAGGAGACGAAGTGGCTTTATTAGTATATCGTTCTAATTTATTAGGGGCCGATTTGCGTTTAACCAATTACGGTGGGGGCAATACTTCTTGTAAGGCCATGGCCAAAGATCCATTAACTGGGGCAGAGGTAGAAGTAATGTGGGTGAAAGGTAGCGGAGGCGATTTAGGTACGATGCAAAAAAATGGATTGGCTGCTTTGTATGTAGACAGATTGCGTAGTTTAAAAAACAGATACAAAGGGTTGTCGCAGGAAGATGAAATGGTGGAATTATTTAACCATTGCATTTATGATTTAGCTTCCAAGGCGCCTAGTATTGATACCGCTTTACATGGATTTCTGCCCTTTAAACATATTGATCATTTGCATCCCGACGCAGCCATTGCCATTGCAGCTGCTAAGGATGGAGAAAAAATTACCAAAGAATTATTTGGTGGAAAAATAGGATGGGTGCCTTGGCAAAAACCAGGATTTGATTTAGGCTTACAATTAAAAGAATGTTTAGATAAAAATCCGGGCATTATTGGTATTATGTTGGGTTCACACGGATTATTTACTTGGGGGGACACTGCTATTGAAAGTTATATGAATACTTTAGAAGTAATTGAAAAATGTGCCGACTATATTAATACGCATGTGGCTAAAAAAGGCAATGTATTTGCAGGACAAAAAATAAAATCGGCAGATGCGGCACATAGATTACAGCAAGCAGCTGCGTTAGCGCCTATCTTAAGAGGATTTTGTAGTTCGGCTACTAAAATGATAGGACATTTTACAGATGATGACCGCGTATTGGAATTTATTAACTCCAAGGATTTAGAAAGATTGGCTCCTTTGGGCACCAGTTGTCCAGATCATTTTTTAAGAACCAAAATTTCCCCATTGGTATTGAATATATCAGCGAGCGAAGATTTGTCAGACCTAAAAGGGATTAAAGAAAAAATAGAACCTTTATTTGTGGCGTACAGAAAAATGTATGCCGATTATTATACCACCTGTAAACATAATAATAGCCCAGCCATTCGCGATGCGAATCCGGTAATTATATTGTATCCAGGCATAGGCATGTTTAGTTTTGCGAAGGATAAGCAAACGGCAAGAGTGGCTTCTGAATTTTATATTAATGCCATTAATGTTATGAAAGGAGCGGAAGCCATTTCATCTTATACCTCCCTACCTCGTCAAGAAGCTTTTAATATTGAATATTGGCTATTGGAAGAAGCAAAATTGCAAAGAATGCCTAAGCCAAAAGCATTAAGTGGAAGAATTGCTTTAGTGACAGGAAGTGGTGGGGGAATTGGCAAAGCCATTGCTAAAAAGTTTGCTACAGAAGGAGCCTGTGTAGTATTGTCGGATAACAATGCAGAAAGATTGGAGGAAGCCAAACAAGAATTTGTACAATTATTTGGAAAGGATGTGGTAGCTGCTTGTTTATTAGATGTAACCAACGCTGCTACTATTCAAGAAACGGGTAAACAAGCAGCACTTCATTTTGGTGGGGTAGATTTAATTGTAAACAATGCAGGTTTGTCTATTTCAAAAACCATCGAAGATCATACCGAACAGGATTGGGATTTATTATATGATGTATTGGTCAAAGGACAAATGTTGGTGACTCAAAATGCAGTAGGCATTATGAGAAAGCAAAATATGGGTGGTGATATTTTAAATATTGTAAGTAAAAATGCATTAGTAAGTGGGCCTAATAATGCAGGGTATGGTTCGGCCAAAGCAGCTCAACTGCACTTAAGCCGATTAAATGCTGCTGAATTGGGTAAGGATAAAATAAGAGTGAATGTAATTAATCCTGATGCAGTAATTGCAGGCAGTAATATATGGAGTGGTGGTTGGGCTGAAGGCCGTGCAAAAGCTTATGGTATTAGTATCGAGGAATTGCCTGCTTATTATGCAGGAAGAACTTTATTAAATGAAATTATCTTACCAGAAGATATTGCCAATGCATGTTTTGCTTATGTGGGAGGATTGTTAAGCAAATCTACAGGCAATGCGATGAATGTTGATGGAGGCATAGCTGCTTCTTTTGTTAGATAGGGTATTTATAAAAGGGATATATAAGTAGATCTAATATTCAATTATAAAATAGGTATTAATGATAATAATATGAAACAGATTGCATTTGAAATGAAATTGTTCGCGGGCAATGAGGTAGAATATAAAAAACGTCATGATGAAATTTGGCCCGAGTTAGCCGCCTTACTAAAGACCACTGGAATTAGTGAGTATGCTATTTATTTAAATGAAGAAACAGGCAGTTTGTTTGGTGTAATGAAAGTACAGGATGAAATAGCTTTGGAGGCTTTACCACAGCAGCCTATTATGCAAAAGTGGTGGGCCTATATGAAAGATTTAATGCTTACGCATTCCAATAATTCGCCCGTATCCATTCCTTTAACCCATATATTTTATTTGCCTTAATTAAAAAGCTAATTACTAATTATAAGTTTAATAAAGCAGCGCCACTTAAATTCTAAAAGAAAACTGTACAATGAGAATTGATAAAAAACAAATAGAGCAACATAATAGCGATGTACAAAAAATACATCAAAAAAGATTTGATTTTGCTAAATCCGAAATTCCTAATGCTGAAGCTATCATTCAAAAACTAATTGATTTTAATGTGGCCATTCCTAGTTGGGCCTTGGGCACAGGCGGTACTCGATTTGCACGTTTTTCTGGAGCAGGGGAGCCAGGCACTTTAGAACAAAAAATGGAAGACATTGGGGTATTACATGCTTTAAACAATTCAAGTGGGGCTATTTCATTACACATTCCTTGGGACATCCCCTCTGATTATACGGCCATCAAAAAATTAGCCACCGATTTGAATTTGAAATTTGATGCGATGAATTCCAATACCTTTCAAGATCAAAAAGGACAAGCTTTAAGTTATAAATTTGGCTCTCTTCAAAATACCAATAAAGCCATTCGTCAACAAGCCATTAAGCATAATATCGAAGTTATTAAACATGGGGTGGAATTAGGCTCCAAAGCTTTAACGGTTTGGCTAAGTGATGGAAGCTGTTTCCCTGGGCAATTAAATTTTCGAAAAGCCTTTCAAAATACATTAGCAGGCTTAGAAGAAATTTATGCTGCACTACCATCCGATTGGAAAGTATTTGTGGAGTACAAAGCTTTTGAGCCCAATTTTTACTCGATGACAGTGGGTGATTGGGGTCAGTCCTTATTATACGCCAATAAGCTAGGCCCAAAAGCCTTTACCCTAGTGGATTTGGGGCACCATTTACCCAATGCCAATATCGAACAAATTGTGGCTTTATTAATGATGGAAGAAAAATTAGCAGGCTTTCATTTTAACGACAGCAAATATGGAGATGATGATTTAACGGTAGGAAGTATAAAGCCCTATCAATTATTTTTAATATTTAATGAATTAGTAGAAGGGATGGATGCAAGAGGCATGAATCATGCTACTGATTTAGGATGGATGATAGATGCCAGCCATAATGTAAAAGATCCATTAGAAGATTTACTGCAATCGGTGGAAGCGATTATGATATCCTATGCACAGGCATTGTTATTAGATAGAACAGCTTTAAATAAAGCACAGGAGATTAACGATGTGGTAGCGGCACAGGAAATTTTACAAAGTACTTTTAGAACCGATGTAAGAGCTATTGTTGCAGAAGCTAGACTAAGGGCAGGAGGGGCGCTAGATCCAATTGCTTTTTATAGAAACAATAAAGTAAGAACAGCCTTAATAAAAGAAAGAGGAGAAAATACGGTGGCCACTGGCTTGTAATAATTATATGATAAATATATATTATAAATAAGCATACCTATTTAAATCCATTTAAACCTATTCTATTCAAAACATGAATCCAATCCCCGTCATATTAATATTTGATATTGGAAAAACCAATAAAAAGCTTTTTTTATTTAATGAAGGGTATCAAGTAGTGCATGAAATTGCTGCTCAATTTGCAGAAACAGTTGATGAAGATGGTTTTGCTTGTGAAGATATTATTACCTTATCTCATTGGATAACCTCTTCCATTGTTACAGTACAGCAAAATCAAGCATTCGACATTAAGCAAATACATTATTCTGCCTATGGGGCTAGTTTTGTTTTTATAGACGAAGCACTAAAACCTTTGGCTCCCTTTTATAATTATTTAAAGCCATTTAAGGCTAGCACCCAAGAAAAATTTGAATTAAGTTATGGGTCGATGGAACAAATGTCATTGGCCACAGCCTCTCCTTTTTTAGGCAATTTAAATTCGGGCTTACAATTGTATAGAATGAAAGTAGAGCATCCGGAAAAATTTAATAAAATTAAATGGGCTTTACATTTGCCTCAATATTTACATTTTCTTATAACAGGAAATTTAGCTAGTGATATTACCAGTATTGGTTGTCATACCATGCTATGGAATTTTGAAAAAAATAATTACCATGATTGGGTGATACAAGAAGGGGTGGATAAAATATTGGCGCCTATTAAAGCGGAGGTTGGATTGCATGATAGCTCCTCGGCGTTGATTCCTTATTTAAGTTCTTTTGCAGAACCTTTTGTGCTTATTTCCACAGGCACCTGGTGCATTAGTTTAAATCCTTTTAACGATAATGTTTTAACCACCAATGAATTGAACCAAGATACTTTGTGTTTTTTATCTTATACCAAAAAGCATGTAAAAGCTTCTCGATTATTTAGTGGCAAAGAACATGAGCAAGGGGTTTTAGCACTTAATAAATATTTCAATAAAGCAGCCATCTATTATACTCAAGTACAGTACAATGCCAATATTCCTTTAAATGGCAATTTCAATTCTGATGATTTAAGCGGATATATCGATTTTGAAACGGCTTATCATCATTTAGTTGCGGGGCTTGTAAATAAGCAAATAATAAGTACTAATATCATTATCGCCCATACCAAAGTGAATCGAATTTTTGTAGATGGTGGTTTTAGCAATAACGAAATATTTATGAACCTGCTTGCTAAAGCGTATAGCCAGTATGAAGTGTTTGCTGCTGCCATTCCGCAAGCTTCTGCTTTGGGAGCGGCCTTGGCAGTGCACCATCAATGGAATACCAAAGCTATTCCCAATAATTTAATATCCTTGCAGTATTATTCAACAAAAAACTAGTTATCAATTTTAATATTCTTTTTTAAAATAAAAAAGGCCCCGATAACTCGAGGCCTTTTTGTTGAATACTATTTTAACGATTAATTATTCATTCAAGTTTAATATAAATGCATAATTACCAAAGTAGCCTGGATAAACTCCACCAATTTTTATATTAGGAGAGCTGGATTTTTTCAATGCTTCGTAAAATTCCTCCACTGTTTTAACAGGCTCTTCATTTACATGAGTAATCACAAATCCTTTTTCTACTCTGCTTTTCCCAAGTATACCTGTGCCTAATTCTTTAATAATAACACCGCCTCCCAAATCATTTTTATCGGCTGTAGCTTTATCGATTGTTTCTAGTTTGCCTCCTAATTTCTCTGCAGCAGAACTACTTTTTGCTAAATCAGCACTTCCTAATTTTGCCTTAAAAGTTACTTCGATGGTCATTTCCTTACTATCGCGTTTAATGACTAAATTAACTTTATCTCCTGGCTTATATCTTGCTACTTGTTCTTGTAATTCAGGTGAAGTTTTTACATTGACTCCATTCATTTTTAATAGTACGTCGCCTTTTTTAATGCCTGCTGCTTTGGCTGCACCTCCATCTAAAACATCTGTAATTAATATACCATCTCCTTCTTTAAACTTGGTATTTAATTCTTCTAATAATTTTTTTAAGGCTTCGTCGGACATTCCTTCTTTAGGATAACTAATGCCTAAATAGGCTCTTTGTACGACGCCATATTTTACAATATCTGTTACCACTTTTTTAACCATATTTACGGGTATCGCGTAAGCGTATCCTGCATAAGAACCAGTAGCAGAGAGAATAGCCGAGTTAATACCAACTAATTCACCACTGGTGTTTACCAAAGCGCCACCACTGTTTCCTTGGTTAACGGCGGCGTCTGTTTGTAAAAAAGATTCAACAGGTTTGTCGCTTTGTCTTGAGTTAATATCGATGGATCTATTTTTTGCACTAATAATACCTGCTGTAATGGTTACATCTAAATTTAATGGATAACCTATAGCCAATACCCATTGGCCTAGTTTAATTTCATCGCTATTGCCATATACTAAATAAGGTAAACCAGTACCATCGATTTTTAAAACAGCAACATCACTACTCGCATCCACGCCAATTACTTTTGCTTTGTAGGTTTTTTTATTAGTTAATGTTACATTAATTTCATCGGCACCATTCACTACGTGATTATTGGTTACAATATATCCATCAGCAGTAATTAATACACCACTTCCGCTTGCTCTTTGTTCTGGTTGCATTCTTGGACCACCAAAAAAGTCTCCAAACATATCTTCATCACCAAATAAATCGGAGAAAGGATTTCTTTGTTTTCTCTGATTGGACTGCACTTGCTTCGCATTGGTTTTTGTTTTGATATGTACCACGGCAGGGGAAGCAACATTGGCAGCAGGGGTAAAGTCTACTGTAGTTCCTGGCGCATTGCCGTTAAAAAAACTGGCATAATTTGCAGGTAGTTTGCCGTCTGTCTCAAAAGAACCATTTGACTTAGATAATTTGCCATAACTCCACATGCTTGTGATAGTAGTTAAAGCACTAATGCCAATAATGGCTAACACATTTTTAAAGCTCCAATTCATAATTGTATTTTTATGTTTAACTAAATATTTAAATAATGATCTAACAAATTTTGTGCCAAATCCAACACAATTTAACGAACCCATATTTACCTTACAAAATGATTCATAGGGTTTAACAAAAAATTTACGAACTTGTTCGTTTGCCTTATAATTTGCTTAAAAACTCTAGGGTATCTATACCATCTGCATATTGCACCAAACTGGGTGTTTGGGGGCTGCCAAAAGGTACCCCTTTTTTACCAACAATACATTGAACTTCAGAAGGGTCAATATTGGGTAAAGTTCCAGGAGTATAAAATTGGTAATGAATTTGCGAAATAGCGGCAAAAGGGGATGGGTTTTCACTAAGTAAGATGCCTCCAGAATCCATATAAAATTGTCTATTCAACATTAAAAGGGCGAGCTGATAGTCGTAATTGTGTTTGTATTTGTGTTCATCTCCCAAATAATTGTATTTTTTTAAAGCGTTAATTATTGGAATAAAATCATATTCATAGGGTACCCATATTTGGGTAATGTTTCGGCAACCCATACCAAAATAAAGCATCATGTCATCGGCCAATAATTGTAATTCGGCTTCTGTCTCTTTGCCATCTAAAATAGCAACGGATGTTTTATTCTTTCTAATAATATGAGGATATTTTCCAAAATATTGTTCAAAATACCTCCCCGTATTGTTGCTACCAGTGGCAATATACGCATCGCAATTTTTTAATTGTTCCTGCACAATAATTAAATCTTGATAGGCAGGGTCAATTTTTTGGAGGGAAGCGATTACATATTCCATGAGTACCTTGTCTTTAGAGGAAAGCTTTACTACTGCCGTATGTCCTACTATTAATGTACTTAGCAAATCATGAAATCCAACCAAGGGAATATTGCCTGCCATGACAATACCCACTTTTTTACCTGTTACAGTAGAGGAAATAGCGGGATAGGCCTTTGTCCAAGCAGTGAGTGGCCCAATAGCTAAATATTGTTGATTGATTTGTTTAAGTGCATGATCAATAAAATGGGGCAAAAACCATGAATTTTGCTGATAGGCATTCAATTTTACCTCTTCCAAATGGGAGTTTCCTGGATTTAAATATTGGTCACCTAAAGTAAAAAAATGCTCAATTCTTGCTTGTAAATTCATCCTTGTTCTTTATATTTGTGAGGCAAAATTACGTTACTAATTATTTAAATAATATATTATGGCTATCAAAATTACAGATGAATGTATTAACTGCGGTGCTTGCGAACCAGAATGTCCAAATAACGCTATTTACGAAGGTGGAGTTGAATGGGCTGTTGCCGATGGTACCACTGTAAAAGGTGCTTTCACCTTATTAGATGGTAGTTCAGTAGATGCAGGTCAAAGAATTGCACCTGTAGCTGCCGATACTTATTATATTACACCTAATAAGTGTACTGAGTGTCAAGGTTTTCATGAGGAACCACAATGCGCTGCAGTATGTCCAGTAGATTGTTGCATACCTGATGAATTGTATGTAGAAACTGTCGAAGTGTTGCTGGCCAAAAAGGATAGATTACATAGCTAGATCATATTTTAAAAAGGGAATTGATTTTCCCTTTTTTTATGCCTTGTATTAAGTAAGTTTGAGGCATCAATTACCATCCATGAAAATAAAAGTGGCACTTGTTACTGGGGGATTAAGTTCTGAGGCACAAATAAGCTATAAAAGTGCCCAGACCGTTTTTGATGCCCTAGATAAAAATAAATATGATGTTTATAAAATAGATGTGCATGCTACTGGCTGGTGGTATGAAAATGCTGCTGAAGAAGAAGTACCAGTGGATAAATCTGATTTTAGTATCATTGAAAATGGCAATAAAATAAATTTTGATATTGCTTTACTATGCATTCATGGAACTCCAGGGGAAGATGGAAAAATGCAAGGTTATTTTGATTTAATAGGTTTGCCTTATACCAGTTGCAATACAGCGACCTCTGCTTTAACTTTTAATAAAAGATACACAGTTGCAGTAGCAGGATTCGGGGGCGTAAATGTAGCCAAATCATTACTACTATTTATTGATCAACCATTAAGTGCAAATCAAATTTTAGGGGAATTGAAGTTACCTGTATTTGTTAAGCCAAATAATGGTGGAAGTAGTTTTGGTATTAGTAAAGTAAATATTGCTACTGAATTAGCAGCTGCAATTGAAAAAGCTTTTAAAGAAGACAGTCAGGTATTGGTGGAAGAATATATCAGTGGAAGAGAATTTACAGTGGGGGTATTTAAATCAAAGGGAGTTACAACGGTGCTACCTATCACTGAAATTAAAACAGAAAATGAATTTTTTGATTTTGCTGCAAAATATGAAGGCAAAAGTGAAGAAATAACTCCAGCAGAAATAACGGCATCCATGTTTAAGGATTTAACTGAGGCCGCCGCAAAAGTGTATACTATTTTTAATTGCAGTGGGGTGGTTAGAATAGATTTTATTTACAACGAAGAAGTTCAAAAAGCTTATTTATTAGAAGTAAATACGGTGCCAGGACAAAGTGAAGCAAGCATTATTCCACAACAAGTAAAAGCCATGGGTTGGAGCTTAACCGATTTTTACGGAACCATCATTGAAGACAGCTTAGCTTCCAAATAACCTAATAAAAATTATTATTTTGGAATACATTGATAAATTATTAAAAAAGCCTTTGTGGGTAAATGTATTAACTGGCATTGGGGCTGTGATTGTATTAATTGTACTCTTCTTCTTTTCATTGGGCTGGATTACGGGTAATGGCAAAACTGAAAAAGTGCCCAATGTTATTGGGTTAGATGTGGTGGCTGCAGAAAAAAATATAAAGTCATTGGGTTTTGATGTGGTGTTACAGGATTCTATCTATGTAGATACTTTAGCAAGAAATGGCGTTTTAAGACAAACTCCAGAAGCAGATGAAGTAGTAAAAAAAGGGAGAATAATTTATTTAACGATTAATAGAGTCATTGCGCCGCAGGTAGATATGCCTAATTTAATAGGCTTCTCCTTGAAAAGTGCTCAAACTTATCTGAAAGTGTTGGGGTTAAGAATTGGCTCTATTAATTTAGTGGCCAATCGCAATAAGAATGTCATTATTGATCAATTGGTAGGATTTAGTTCCATTGCACCAGGTACAAAAATCTCTTCTGGCACGATAATTAATTTTACCGTGGGGGATGGTGGTAATGCCATAGGGATAGAAGTGCCAGATTTGATTGGATTAACGGTGGATATGGCAAGGTCAACAATTGCAGGGTTGGGATTAATTATGGGAAATATAACTTCGGCAGCAGTTATTCAGGATACTGCTAATGCTTATGTCATTCAGCAAACACCTAACCCTTTTTCTAATCAATTGGATTCATTAGGGATGCCTATAAGAAATTCAACAATACAAGGAGGTTCTATTGATTTAATCATTGATAAAGTAGCGCCAGTGATTGTAAAAAAAGATTCCATTAAGTAAAGCCAATTTTTTAAATAATACTATAACCTAAAATAATTAATAAAATGCAAACTATAACTGTAGAGGCCTTAAAAGCAAAATTAGATTCGGGAGAGAAAATAAATTTAGTAGACGTACGTGAGCCTCATGAGCATGAAGCTTTTAATATAGAGGATATTCTTTTGCCATTGG
>CAMBEQ010000047.1 GCA_945865545.1 Sediminibacterium ginsengisoli
CGCAACAACCAATACTCCACCCATTAATAAAATGATTGCTATATATTTTTTAAGTACCTCCGTAAATAATTTTAGTAAACTCATTTTTAAATTTGGTTAAATAATTAAATAAAGAAAGTTTTGTTTTCCAGCAAACCTTCAATTTCTGGATTTTGGTCGTAGCCATTTTTATCTAAATCCATATTCACTAGTTTAATAATGGCTTGCATGGTTTTACTATCGCTATACTGCAATAAGTTTTTAATAAGGTAATGGGTAAAGGCGCCGTTATAGCGTTTGTTGATATAAGCATCGGCACTTAGTTCATGCGAGGCGCAGGCGCTTAATAAGGCGCCGTTAAGGGGCTTTGTAATTGCCGCAATACCAATTGCTGAAGCCTCGGGTAGCTTTTCATAGTTATTGGGTGCTATTCCTTCAATGGTTGGCGTTACCCTCTGAAACTGCCTATAAATCGTCTCCTCGTCGGTATTTACGTCTCTAGATAAATCTTCGGCATGACAGCTGTCCGATATCCATACAAAATGCACGCCCTTGGGTAGGCCAGCAAATAGCTGCGCAAATTCTTTATCCCTTAAGGTAGTAGCGGCACTTCCATCATAATCATAGGGGCATATAATTTCATCTAATCCATCGGCTTCCAATGTTGGGAAGAGGGTAGGTACTTGCGCGCCATGTCCGCTATAATGAAATAATAACTGATCTCCCTCCTGTGCTCCTTCCACCAACCATTTAATTTGTTTTACAATTTCTTTTTTAGTGGCTTGCCTATCGGTTAGCTTTTTTATATTTTGTTTTGAATATACTTTATTCGTTTCTGTAATAAAATGAATGATATCTAAAATATCATTCACACATCCTCTTAATTCATTACTTGGATTGGGGTATTTATTGATACCTACTAGTAGTGCTTTGTTTTTCATATTTTTTATTTTTATAGATTGAATGTAGAATTAAAATAGTTGATTCGGAATTTTAATTTTACTTTTAATCATCTCCTTGAAATGCTTTACTAGAAAGGATTCTAATGAATTAACCGCAAAGTAAAGAGCACTCAAACGCCCTGCTATTTTCTATGTAGAAAGTAGTCTAAAAAATATTTTTATGAAAAAAGAGCCCACTACCAGTTTTGTTAAAAGTTTTCTACTTTTTTGTATTGCTTTTGTGTTATTGACCACCACGGCACCCATTGGTTTTATGTATGCATTTTTTCGTCAATCATTTTCTGGCAAATTAAAATCACTAAAAGTTTATTTTATTGACGTAGCCATTGCATTAGACAATGCAGGTAATGTAATGATGCAATATTTATTAAATGATCTGCTGCTAATTAAAAACAGCAACACTTATTTATTTGGTAATAAAAAAGAAACCATTAGTAGTGTGATAGGCAAGAACAGCCTTACTAATACCTTAAGCGCTCCTGGTAAAGCCTTAAATGCCTTTTTAAACTTTATAGACAAAGACCATTCCCTCAACTCGATCATTTATGATGTAAAGTCATGGATGGAGTAGGGGGAAGCTAAATTTTGCAATTTTCATAAAATAGTTCGCAAAAAGCGAACTATTCAAATTATTAATATATCTTTATAATGAATATTCATATGGAAGTTTTAAAATATAAAGTGATCTCTAGCAAAACTCAGTATAAGGAGTACTGCAACCTATTAGAAAATCTTGTTTTTGCTACCTCTAAAAGTAAAAATTTGAATGACGAAATTGCACTGCTTACTTTGCTTATTGAAAAATGGGATGCTGAACATAATAGTTTTAAGGAATTAGATCCAGTTAAATTACTTCAATCTTTTATGGAAAGCCACCAGCTAAAGGCTAAAGATTTAGTTGAATTATTAGCTATTAGCAAAAGCCATGTCTCAGAAATTTTAAATTATAGGAAAGGTTTTTCTAAAGTGGTTATTCGAAAATTAGCTTCTTATTTTAAGGTGTCTCAAGAGGCTTTTAATCGGCCTTATGTTTTAAAATCTATAGAAATGAATGGCTTAAACAATAGTCATTTATCCAAATCAAAGAAAGAATTCGTAAATCATTAGGTGTTTTAAATTTCTAAAAAACAATTAAGTATGTTAAAGCCAATTAAAACAAAGCAAGAATGTTCTAAAGCTTTAGAGCGTGTATACAATCTAATGCAAAAAGAAATTATTCCTAATTCTATAGAATCGGATGAACTTGAATATTTATCAAAACTTATCAAAGAATTTGAATCTAAGGAATACAAATTGCCCAAGCCTCAACATAACTAGATAGTTTTTATAAAAAAAAGCTCTTGGTAAGACTGCCAGACTCGCTTCGCTCGGCTGTCTTCTTCCCGTATTGAACTTACCCAAACCCACCGCAACAACCTTCGGTCGTTGCGGTGGGTTTATTTCTGCTCATCTGCTTTAACAAGCTAGCTTGTTTCGCATCTTCACAAAAATAAACCCCCGCAGCTTTCGCTGCAAGGGTTTGTGGTCTCGCCAAGAATCGAACTTGGATCTAGTGTTTAGGAAACACCTATTCTATCCATTGAACTACGGGACCGCCGACCATAACTTGGCCGATGAGCGCAAAAATAACCACATTATTTGGTATCTTTACGCCTCTAATACAACACAATATGGGTTTTTACAATATCATTATTAAGTATCGCTTCTGGCTTAGTTTAGTGGCAGCTGCCGTGGGTTTAGGCCTGGAGCTTTCTGGCATTGCTGGCTTTTGGCCTGTTTTTCCGCTGTATTTCCTAGGATTTATTGGTATTGCGAGCCATTTTTTCATTGGCCCCCTTCGCCTGGTGCAAGCTCCTATGGAAGCTGGTGATATGGAAGAAGTAGACCGTATTTTAGCTACCATCTGGTGGCCTCAGCTTTTATACAAGCCTGTTCGCAGTACTTACTATACTATCAAGGGAAATATTGCCATGGCCAAACAAGATTTTGACACCGCCGAAAAACATTTAAAATATAGTAATGAATTAGGATCGGCTATGCCTGAAGCAGAAGGTGCTAACAAATTACAATTAGGGATGATGGCCATGCAAAAAGGAGACACCAAACAAGGGGAGTCTTATATACGCGCCGCCATTCGTGCAGGTATTCCGGATAAAGAAAGTGAAGCTGTTGCTTTTTTAAGCATGTGTCAAATTTTTATGAACAAGCGCGAATTCCGCGCCGCAAAAGATTATTTCCGCAAAGCCAAAGCTTGCAAACCAACCTCTAAACAAGTAGTGGATCAAATTAAAGAAATTGAGAAATACATTTCTCGCATGCCTGGTTAAGGATTGTATTTTAAGTTTATTATATAATTCATATCACCATTAGAGATAATTAATTTATGAAAACAAAAAGTAATATAATCCAGGGGTTCGACACTGTTAAATTTTTTCGAAAAGTAAAAGAAAAAATATCCAAAGAAATTTACGGGATGTCTAATGATCAATTAAAGGAGTATTTTAAGAATAATTCAAAAGAAAATTATTTTAAAAAGTACAATGAATTAAAGAATCAAAAAATTAATTAAAAATATATTTTAAAGAGAAGGAATAATATCTTATATGTTTCTTAACCCACTCTAACTCGAGTGGGTTTTTTGTTGAGAAAATTTTCTAAAAGGTAAAGGTATAAATACGCTGTTTTTGCTTCCATAGGATTTTTATTATTGCAGCATGAAACAAAGAATATACCTTGATACTTCAGTTATTGGCGGCGCCTTTGATGAAGAGTTTAAACAAATCACGAATCAACTTTTTGAAATGGCCTTTCAAAAGAAAATTACTTTAGTAATTTCTGATGTAACTGAAAAGGAATTATCAAACGCACCTTTAGAAGTTGTATCATTTTTTGCAGCTTTAAATAAAGATGACATTGAATTTGTCTTCAATAATGTAGAGTGCATTAATTTGGCAAATTTATATATAAAAGAAGGGGTGGTTGGACAAACTAGTTTTGATGATTGCCAACATATTGCAATTGCTACAGTTCATAAAGTAGATGTACTTGCCAGTTGGAATTTTAAACATATTGTAAATATTATTCGAATTCGTGGCTATAATTCAGTAAATTTGAAATTGGGATATCAGGTATTAGAAATCAGACCTCCTAATCAAATTATAGATTATGAAAATTAACGAGTCAGTACCAAAAAATTTTGATTCTGTCAACTTCTTTAGAAAAATTAAGGATAAGATTTCAAAAGAAACTTATGGATTATCAAATGAACAATTGAAAGAGTATTATAAAGATGCTAATAAAGAAGCATTTTTTAAAAGACTTGACGAGGCTAAAATAAAATTTAATAAATAAATCAAACAAATATTTTTCAAACCCACTTTATTCGAGTGGGTTTTTTATTGCGTATAAATACTGCGATTGCGTTTTAGTTCCTTAACTACATTTAATATATTAAATCAATAATAAAAAAATGTAGTATGAAAAATCTAAATTTACCTCGGTCTATTAAAGTCTCTTATTTATTAATTCTATTAATAGGTGTTTTTTTAAGCGCATGTAATAAGAGTAGTATATATCCAAATGAACCCCAGTCTTCAACAAATGAGATTGCATTAAGCGAAGATTCGATTTTCAAATCTCTTGTAATTGATCTTAGAGATTATAATGAAGTAGTATCTAATGCCCATGCAGATATTATCATGAATCAACATGATTTTGAAATAAACTTTAACAATGCAGTTCAAAAAAATGATCTTAACGCTAGAAAATTAATTGCAAATACCATGGGGTTTGCTAATGAAAATGAATTCTGGAAAATAAGAGATGATATGACATCTAAAATCGTAGCGTTATCAAAAAATTATAATTTAAATAAAATATCTCCAAATAATCTTAATAAAGTAATTACCAATCAAATAAGCACTAGTACAATAATTGGTTTAAATAATAAAAGATTTACCTCTTTGAGGTATGATAATGCTGGATGTATGGATATTTTTAGCAATTGTAAAAATCAGGCTAGTTCAGTTTACGCACTTGAGCAAATTAATTGTGTTGGCTTTGCTGTTTTTGGATGGACACTTATCGGAGGTGCTTTATTTGTTGCATGTGAAGCTGCCTCCAACTATCATCTTTATGTGAGCGATAGAAGCTGTAATATCAATTTAAAATATTGTAAATAATTTTTTATGTCAACTACAAACTTAACTACCGAACAGAAAGAACTAAGAAATCTACTTTATTTTATCAATACTCTTTTAATGATAGTATACTTTAGCTTGAATTATTATAAATTAATTCATCAGGAGTATCAAAATTTATTGAATTCATTAATGGTAATTTTGCATGGGATTATTTTTACTATTGGCTACCGAAAAAAAATTATTAATAAATCCTCCCTAATTTTTACCTTATTATTTGTTGCTATAATTATGACCATTGCGCTATATAAGCGCTAACTGCCAGCAAAATATAGATCAGTCTTTCTTTTTTTATTCAAAAAATTAAAAATTAGCAATGCCTTCATTAGCCTTAATAAAATTTGCAATAATTATAGGATTCATTTTACCCCTTTTAATTTTTATAAATGTTGTTGTGTACATTGTTAAGAAGGAAGTGATTAAAACAACTTTACTTCGTAGTTTGAAAGTATTTCTAGCCGTCATTGTTATTATTGTAATGTTAGGTTGGTTGATGAATGTATTTCGCTCCAACCTACCTAAACCGGGTCCTTTAATTATCAAGCAGAATTAATAAAATGTACGTAATTTTGTACAAAATTATTTTATGACCAAAGTGCTATCCGTTACAGAATTTAGAAGTAATCTGGCTACAGAGCTTGAGCTTATAGGGAATAATAGTAGAAATCAATTGATTATTAAAAGACCTAAGAGTAAGGGCAATATAGTGGTGATATCGCAGGAAGCCTATAATTCAATGGAGGAGACTTTGTATTTATTATCAAGCAAGAAAAATAGAGAACACCTTTTAGAAAGTCTGCAACAAGTGAAAGAGGGAAAAACAACCAAAATAAAATTAAAAGATCTCTGGAAATAGAGTTAACTGATAACGCGAAAGCCGACCTTATATATAAATCAAGAAATTTAGAAAACTTTTTTAGAAATAGAAATAAACTCTAACTCAACACCCGCTCTATCGTTGGTGCAAAATGCGCATGCTCAAGCGCATGTATTTTATTGGCTAAGGTTTCGGGTGTATCGCTTGGTGTTATAGCACAAGTGGCTTGATAAATAATTCCGCCCTCATCATAATGTTCATTCACCCAATGTATCGTGATGCCAGATTCTTTTTCACCTGCAGCTATCACCGCTTCATGCACACGTGATCCATACATTCCCTTACCTCCATACTTTGGTAATAATGCTGGATGTATATTAATAATACCTTTTGAAACATTTGCTTCGCCATTGATATTTGACCCATCTATTTTCATCCCTGGTTGATAAGCGCGTACCAACACCTCCGGCACTTTCCATAAAAATCCGGCCAACACGATAAATTGTATTTCGGCATTGTGTAAACTTTCTACATATCCGGTTGCCGCAAACTTGTCCTTTTTAATCATTAAAGTAGGTATTCCTTTCTCCTTGGCTATCTCCAACACCCCCGCACCAGGCACATTACTTACTATTAATGAAACTTTAATAGGAACTGCTGTAGTTGATAAAGTGCCCGAACCCTTTGATCCTGCATTAGCCCTAGCGCCCCCTTCTTCAAAATATTCGATAATTTTTCGAGCATTACTCCCTGCTCCTGAAGCGAAAATCGCGATATGAACCGGCGCCGCAGACGCAGTCGAAGGCGCCGCAAAGGCCCCCACGGCAGTAACCCCAACTTTTCCTTCACCCCCCAATCCCAATAATCTGCCTCCAACTCGGCCTAAATAACCCTTAAAAAAGCGAAATTGCCCAGTGAAGAAACTCACGAAAATGACCGAAAAAGGCCATAAAATGGTCAAAATTAGGGGATAAACGAGCCAAAAGGCCCAATTTTTCTCCAAAAACAGCAAATTCAAAATTTTGCTACATAACCTCCCACTGAGGCTGCCGCCTAAGGCAAAAGTGAGGATAATTAACCAAAATTGGCCTGGTCCAACCCCCCATTTATTCTGTAGTTTTTGAATCCCTTTCATTAGGGCTCAAAGGTGCCTTTTTTTTCCAAAACCACCCGCCGATTCCAAAATAATTTCCTCCACAGCAAACTAACATTACAGAATTATGACATTCGTCACCCTTTTTTTTCTCAGTTCCCTGAAACTCAACAAATTCAATAAAAAAAACTTGCTCTTTTCTTAGTATTGAATCCTATTGTTAAGTAGTTTTGCACCCGTTCGAGGACATTTTTACACCCTAGACACTTTTTGTGTATATGACAATCTTAAGAAGCCTAGCCAAGATCGTTTCGATCTTCCTATTTATCACCCTTAGTTCATCTATCGGAAATCAATTGAATGCGCAAGATGGGAAAGCTCTTTTCTCACAAAATTGTGCTTCATGCCACGCCGTTAATAAAAATTTAACTGGTCCTGCACTCGCAGGCGTAGAAGATCGTTGGCCTGAAAAAAAGAATTTGTATGCATGGATTAAAAACAGTGCAGCATTTTTAAAAACTGGAGATCCTTATGCAAATAAATTGTACAACGATTACAATAAAACTGCAATGAACTTGTTTCCTGGTTTAGCCGATAAAGATATCGATGCAATTTTAGCTTACATTAAAACCGTTCCTGCTGCTGGTGCAGCCCCAGTAGGTGGCGCAGCCGCTGAAGCCCCTAAAGAAGATTCAGACAGCACTTTAATATTTGGTTTACTTACTTTAATTTTAGCAGTTGTTTCTATAATATTATTACAAGTTAATAGCAACTTAAAAAAATTATCTGACGATAAATCAGGCATACCAGGTTCAAACCCTGTGCCTTTTTACAGAAACAAAGCCTACATCGCTTTTATCGCTATCATATTATTTATTGCCGGCGGTTATATGACTACAAAGGGGGCTATGAATTTAGGTCGCTCCAAAGATTATCAACCCGAACAACCTATTTACTATTCTCATAAAGTACATGCTGGCGTCAATCAAATTAATTGTCAGTATTGTCATATTGGTGTATATCAAGGCAAACAAGCAACACTTCCTAGTGTGAACGTTTGTATGAACTGTCACTTAGCTATTAATGAATACAAAGGTGAACCTTTGACAAAAGAAAATGGTGATGTAGTAGATGGTACTGCTGAAATTAAAAAATTATACAAATACGCTGGCTTTACCGAAGGCCAACCTTGGGAGGCTGCTAATGCAAAACCTATCGAGTGGGTGCGTATTCATAATTTACCTGATCACGTTTACTTTAATCACGCACAACACGTGAACGCTGGTCAAGTAGCTTGTCAACAATGTCATGGCGAAATTCAACAAATGGGTGAAGTAAAACAATTTTCAGATTTAAGTATGGGCTGGTGTATCAACTGTCACAGAAACTCACAAGTTCAATTTAAAGAAAATGGTTTTTACAGCATCTATGAAAAATTCCATGCCGATTTAAAAAGCGGTAAGATTGATAGCGCAAAAGGAATTACAGTGGAAAAAGTGGGTGGTACGGAGTGTCAAAAATGTCACTTCTAGTCACAGTTGATTAAATAAAGATTTAGAAAGAAAGATTTAGAACGAATAAGATTAATAAAGAAGCGTAATATTTTATATACATTACTATGGAGCAAAAAAAGCACTGGCAAAGTTTTGGAGAATTAAATAATTCTGAAGCTTTTAACAAAGAAGTTCAAAATGAATTTAAAGAAGAACTTCCTTTTGTTGAAGACGAATCTACTTTGGAAAAAGGAGAAAGTTTTTTACAAGCTAAAGCACCTCGTCGTGATTTTTTAAAATATGTTGGTTTTAGTACCGCTGCTGCTGCAGTGGCTGCTAGTTGCGAAATGCCAATTAAAAAAGCAATTCCTTTCGCCAACAAGCCTGAAGATATTGTTCCTGGTATTGCTGATTATTATGCCACTACTTATGTTCAAGATGGAGATGTAGTAAGTGTGCTTGCTAAAGTGCGCGATGGCCGTCCTATTAAATTAGAAGGAAATGATTTAAGCCCCATCACCGCTGGAGGTACTTCTGCTCGTGTGCAAGCTTCTGTCTTAGATTTATATGATACCGCTCGTTTACGTTTCCCTAGTATTGCTGGTAAAGAAGCTACTTTCGAAGACATTGATAAAGCTATTGGTGCAGAATTAAATACTGGTGCAGTGATTGTGACTAGTTCTATTACTTCTCCTTCTACCAAACAAATCATTGCTCAATTTTTAGCAAAACATCCGGGTAGCAAACAGGTTACTTACGATGCAGTTTCTCATAGTGCTATGTTATTAGCCAACGAAGCTAGTTATGGTAAAAAAATAATTCCTTCTTATCATTTTGAAAAAGCAAAAGTCATTGTTTCATTAAGTGCCGATTTCTTAGGTACTTGGTTAAGCCCTGTTGAATTTGCTAGACAATATGCAGTGGGTAAAAAAATAGATGAAAAAAATCCTGCGATGAGTAAACATATCCACTTTGAAACAGTGGCGAGTATGACTGGCTCTAATGCAGATGATAAATATTTATGTCGTCCTTCTGAATTGCCTTTAGTAGCAGCTGCTTTATTAAGTGCCGTGAATGGTGGTGAAATAAATGGTATTGCTGATGCTAAATTAAAAGCAGGTATTGAATCGGCTGCAAAAGCATTAACTGCTAACAAAGGGGCTGCTTTAGTAGTAGCTGGTAGCAACAATGTAAATGAACAAATTATTGTTAATGCCATTAATAATGCGATTGGCGCAAATGGTACCACCATTAATTTTGCGGAAACTTTAAATTATCGTCAAGGTATTGATAGCGATTTTGCCAATTTAGTAGAAGAGATGAACGCTGGTAAAGTAAACGCTGTTTTATTTTATGGTGCTAACCCTGTTTACACATGGCCTGCTGCTGATAAAGTAAAAGCAGGTTTAGCAAAAGTAAAAACTACTATTTCTTTCAATGCTAAATTGGATGAAACTACCGCAGTTTGTAAATTCGTTATTCCTGATCATCATTTCTTAGAAAGTTGGGGCGATGCAGAACCCATCTCTGGTCATATCTCTTTTATCCAACCTACTATCTCTCCTTTATTTAAAACACGTGCTTTCCAAGATTCATTATTAAAGTGGTCTGGAGAAGCAGCTGATTATACAACGTATTTAAAAAATTATTGGTCTGCTAAATTAGGCGGCGAAAATGCTTGGAACAAAACACTACAAGCTGGTGTATTGAATCCAACTACTTCAACTTATAGCGGTGCTACTATTAATGCATCTGCTGTAAATAATGCAGTGGCTGCTGTTAGCGCTTCCAAGTCTGCCTCTAATGATAAGAGTAAAATTGAATTAGCCCTTTACCAAAAAGTAGGTATTGGTGCGGGTCAAGGGGCAAGCAACCCTTGGTTACAAGAATTACCGGATCCTGTGACACGTGCTACTTGGGACAACTATATTATAGTATCTCCTTCGATGGCAAAATCTTTATTAAACATCGACTTAACCAATCCTGGCCAAGCGGATGCCTATGAAGTGCACCCACCTAAGCAAGTAGTTAAATTAACGGTGGACGGAAAAACAATTGAACTTCCTGTTTTAGTTATACCTGGTACACATCCTCAAACTGTTGGTATTGCTGTGGGTTACGGCCGCACAGAAGCCATTGGCAAATCGGTGATTGGTACTGGTAAAAACGCTTACCCTTTAGCATGCATCGAAAATGGATTAGTTCATTTTAGTTGTGGTGATGTTACGTTAACAGTTACTGGTGCAACTTATCCAGTGGCTTTAACACAAACGCATTTCCGTTACGATACAGCGCAAGGCGTTCGTACCGAAGTAGTAAAAGAAATTTCATTTACTGAATTTCTAAAAAATCCAAAAGAAATTTTAGAAGAACGTGAAGCAGAAACAAAACCTTATGGCGGATTAGAAAACTATGAAGCACAAGGAACTATTTATCCAGTGTACGCTCGTCCAGGAATTAAGTGGGGCATGAGTGTGGATTTAAATAGTTGTAATGGTTGCGGTGCTTGCGTTATTGCATGTAATGCAGAGAACAACGTTTCTGTAGTAGGAAAACCTGAAGTGTTACGTGGCCATGAAATGCATTGGTTGCGTATTGATAAATATTTTAGTGGTGATATGGATAACCCTAAAGTGGTTTTCCAACCTTTAATGTGTCAACATTGCGACAATGCTCCTTGTGAGAACGTTTGTCCAGTAGCGGCTACTAACCATAGCTCTGAAGGGCTAAACCAAATGACTTATAACCGTTGTATTGGAACTCGTTATTGCGCGAACAACTGTCCTTTCAAAGTGCGTCGTTTTAATTGGGCCGATTATACTGGTGCAGATAGCTTCCCTGATAATCAAGAGGGTGAAGTAAACGATGTAGTAATGAATATGAACGACGACTTAACAAGAATGGTATTGAATCCAGATGTAACAGTTCGTTCTCGTGGGGTGATTGAAAAATGTTCTTTCTGCGTTCAACGTTTGCAAGCGGCTAAATTAGATGCGAAAAAAGATTCTCGTCCAATGGTTGATTCAGATGTGAAAGTGGCTTGTCAACAATCTTGTCCTACCAACGCCATTAATTTTGGTAACGCCAATGATAAACACAGCGCTATTACTAAAGTTTGTTTGGAAACACCGAACCGTCAGTTTTATGTGTTGGAGCAATTACACGTTTTACCTAATGTGACTTACTTAACCAAAGTGAGAAACTCAGCGGAAACTGGGGAAGAACATGCGGAAGCGGCTCATGAAGCAAAAGCAGAAAAAGAAACTAAAGCGGCTCATTAATAATAAATAGAGTTTAAATAATTAAGAAATAGTAGATATGCATATTAAGTACGAATCACAGTTGCGCGAACCATTGGTATATGGTGAGAAAAACTTTCACCAAGTTACCGAAGATATCTTGCGCCCTATTGAAGTGAAGCCATCTCGTTTATGGTACATTGGTTTTTTTATTGCGGTTACGCTATTATTATTTGGAGTATACAGTTTATACCGTGAGGTTACTTATGGTATTGGACAATGGAACTTAAATAAAACGATTGGTTGGGGTTGGGATATTACCAACTTCGTTTGGTGGGTAGGTATTGGTCACGCGGGTACTTTAATTTCTGCTGTATTATTATTATTCCGTCAAGGTTGGAGAACAGGGGTGAATCGTGCTGCGGAAGCGATGACCATTTTCGCCGTTATGTGCGCAGGTCAATTCCCTATCTTCCACATGGGTCGTGTTTGGTTGGCGTTTTTCATTATGCCTTATCCTAACTCTCGTGGTCCTTTATGGGTGAACTTTAACTCTCCTTTATTGTGGGACGTATTTGCGATCTCTACTTATTTCACTGTTTCTTTATTATTCTGGTATTCTGGTTTATTACCCGATCTAGCTACTGTGCGTGATCGTGCATTTACTAAACTTAGAAAAAAATTATATGGTATTGCTGCTTTTGGTTGGACGGGTTCTACCAAACATTGGCAACGTCACGAAAGTTTATCTTTAGTGTTGGCTGGTTTAAGTACGCCATTAGTATTGTCAGTACACACTATTGTATCTTTTGACTTTGCTACTTCCGTAATACCTGGTTGGCATACAACTATCTTCCCTCCTTACTTTGTGGCGGGTGCGATTTTCTCTGGCTTCGCTATGGTACAATCTTTATTGATTGTAGTGCGTAAAGTATTTGGATTAACTGATTACATTACGATAGGCCATATCGATTTAATGAATAAAGTAATCGTACTTACGGGTTCTATTGTAGGTATCGCTTACTTAACAGAATTATTTATGGGCTGGTATTCTCAAAATAAATATGAAGGATATACTTTCTGGTACAGCCGTGCTTATTTATTTAGCCCTTATGGTTGGAGCTATTGGGGTATGATGGCTTGTAATGTGTTGTCTCCTCAAATTTTCTGGTCTAGAAAAATGAGAAGAAATGTTTTCGTTACTTTCTTCATGAGTATCATTGTCAATATTGGTATGTGGTTTGAGCGTTTCGTTATTATTGTTACTTCTTTATACCGTGACTATTTACCTTCTAGCTGGTCTGTTTACTACAGCCCTTCTATTTGGGAGATTGGTTTTTATACAGGTACGTTTGGATTATTCTTTACTTGTTTCTTCTTGTTCGCTAAATATTTCCCTGTTATTGCGGTAGCAGAAATTAAATATGTGTTGAAGAGAAGTGGAGAATCTTACAAACCAGAATTTGAGAAACTGGAAGCGCAACCCTTGGATTCATTTGTTCACGATAATGTGCATGCACATTAATTATAATATCGATTAAGAAAAAATTATGGCACAAAAGAAATTTGTAGTTGGTTGTTTTGATGAAGAAAAGGTTTTATTCCCTGCAGTAAAGCAAGTGCGTGCTGCTGGTTATAAAATTAAAGACGTATACACTCCCTTCGCAGTGCATGGTTTAGACCACGCATTGGGTATGCGCGAAACAAGCTTACACACTGCTGGTTTTATTTATGGTATTACAGGTACTGCCACTGCAGTAAGTTCCATTAGCTGGATTTTTACCAAAGACTGGCCTTTAAATATTGGTGGTAAACCTCACTTTGCTTTGCCAGCCTGGATTCCTATTATATTTGAGTTAACCGTTTTGTTTGCTGCGGTGGGTATGGTAATGACTTTTTGTTGGTTGTGCCAATTGGCACCAGGGGTTAAAAAACATCATTTCCACAAACGTGCTACCGACGATTTATTTGTAATGGTGATTGAGTGCACTGAAAAAACAAATGCAGAAGATTTAATGGCCTTATTAAAATCAAATGGTGCAGTGGAAACCGATATCCAAGTAGCAGAAGAAGGTTGGTGGTTTGGTACTTATGATAAGAACGACGATTTATACAATAATAAACAAGTGGCTCTTTAGTACTAACAATAATTAGATCAAGTATAATCTAACGAATACGATGAACAAAAAAAACAACATTAATAAGAGTCTGCTTTTAACCATTGCTATGGCAGTCGTTGCGCTAACAAGTTGCGACGATGTAAAGCGTACGCCCGGTAAAATTTATATGCCTGATATGGCGTATAGCCGTGCTTATGAAAGTTATGCAGATCATAGCAATTTAACTGAAAAAGGTATTCATTACGATAACCTTCCTGTTGAGGGTACCATTGCTCGTGGCAAGGAAATGCCTTTCCCTTATGCAAAAGACAAAGCAGGAGATACTATTAATTACAATGCTTCTAAATTAGTACCCAATCCAATTGATTCTTTAAATGATAAAGAAGTGGTAGAAGCAGAACGTTTGTATTTAATTAACTGTGGTATTTGTCATGGGGCTAAATTAGATGGCAATGGTCCTTTGTATAAAGATGGCAATGGTCCTTATGCTGCAAAGCCAGCTACTCTAGTAGGGGATGCTAAATATGAGAACATGCCTGCAGGTCAAATGTTTTATTCTGTTGCTTACGGAAAAAACTTGATGGGTGCTTACGCATCACAATTAAATAAGCGTCAACGCTGGATGATTATTAAATATATTAAGAATAAACAAAAGAAGTAAGATGGCATCTATTAAAGAGCAATTTGAAATTCCTGGTAGTCTTAAAACATGGTCTTATGCTTTAATAGGCATTGGAGGCGCTGCATTATTATATGGCATGTTTACCAAAGGCTTTAGCAGTGACGAACATGAGCAAGTACATTTTTGGGGAACCTTAATGTACAATACTATTTTTTGGACTTTAGTGACCAATGCAGCTATGTTCTTTATTTGTTTTAACACTATGGCACAAGCGGCTTGGATACAATCTTTTAGAAGAATTGCCGAAGCCATTTCTACCTTAGTACCTATTTTTGGTGGTATTACTTTACTAGTATTATTCTATGTTATACTAAGTCATAATCATCATATCTATCATTGGTTAGATGCTGAAGCAGTGGCCAAGGATCCTATCTTAAAAGGTAAAGTGGGTTTCTTGAATCCTACTTTCTTTATTATTTGGACCTCAATTACTATTATATTATGGAGTTATTTTGGATATAGAATGCGTCAAATTAGTTTAGAAGCAGACATCGCTCCAATGGATCATGAAACTGCGCATAAATTTAATATTAGAAACATGACCCGCTCTGGATTTTTCTTAGTGTGGTTTGGTTTAACAGTAGCTTCTACTGTGCCTTGGTTGTGGTTGATGAGCATTGATGCGCATTGGTATTCTACCATGTATAGCTGGTATACTTTTGCTAGTTCATTTGTGGCAGGTATGGCCTTAATTGCACTTTGGTTAATCTACATGAAAAATAAAGGGTACATGGAATTGTCAAATAGCGAACACTTACATGACGTAGGTAAATTCATGTTTGCCTTTTCTATTTTCTGGACCTATTTATGGTTCTCTCAATACATGCTTATTTGGTACGCCAATATTCCTGAAGAAACGGTTTACTTCAAGCACCGTGTGCAAGGAGCATACAAACCTATTTTCTTCTTAAACTTATTTGTCAATTTCTTTTGTCCATTAATCATATTAATGAAGCGTTCTGCCAAACGTAATTTTACTTTAATGGCGTTTATGGCAGTGCTTATTTTATTTGGTCACTGGATTGATTTTTACCAAATGGTCATGGGAAGTTTAATGAAAGAACACGTGAGCTTGGGTTGGTTGGATTTTGGTATTTTATCTTTCTTCGTTGGTGTGATGATTTTAATGGTAGCGCGTTCTTTAGCGAGCAAGCCTTTAATACCTAAATACCATCCTTTCCTTAAAGAGAGTATCATTCATCAAGTATAATTTTTGATTTAGAAAAAACAAATTATGAGTTTAATATTATCTGTTACAATCATCGTCTTTATTTTTGTGGTAATTTTTCAAATTGC
>CAMBEQ010000048.1 GCA_945865545.1 Sediminibacterium ginsengisoli
TCAATTAGCAGGTACCATACAAAATGATATTTTAAAAGAATATGCAGCCAGAGGGACTTATATCTATCCACCCAAACCATCCATGCGTATCATTACCGATATTTTTGAATGGTGTGGAATGCATTTACCCAAATGGAACAGTATTTCTATTTCAGGTTACCATATTCGAGAAGCGGGAAGTACCGCCGTTCAAGAAATTGCTTTTACACTAAGTAATGGGAAAGCATATGTACAAGCAGCCAAAGAAAAAGGATTAGATATTAATGTATTTGGGAAAAGACTTTCTTTTTTCTTTAATGCACATAATAATTTATTTGAAGAAGTAGCTAAATTTAGAGCCGCTAGAAAAATGTGGGCGCAAATCATGAAGGACTTAGGGGCAACCGACGAAAAAGCACTCATGCTTCGTTTTCATACTCAAACCGGTGGCGCTACTTTAACTGCACAACAACCACTCAATAATGTGAGTAGAGTGACCATACAAACTATTGCTGCGGTATTAGGAGGCACCCAAAGTTTACATACCAATAGTTATGATGAAGCCTTAGGCCTACCTACCGAAAATGCAGCCAGTATTGCACTTCGTACTCAACAAATTGTTGCTTTTGAAAGTGGTATTGCAGACAGTGCCGACCCATTGGCAGGAAGCTATTTTGTAGAAAATTTAACCAATGAAATAGAGCAAAAAGCTTTGGACTTAATGAAACAAGTAGATGAATTAGGAGGAAGCGTAAGTGCTATTGAAAACGGGTTCATGCAAAACAAAATTGCCGAAAGTGCCTATGCGTATCAAAAAAATATTGAGTCAAAAGAAAAAATTATAGTGGGCGTGAATGATTTTAAATCAGACACTGCCGAAAAAATACCTATTTTAAGAATTGACGAGCAAATAAGAACCACCCAAATTGCAAAATTAAATATCCTTAAGTCAAAACGCGATCAAAGTAAAGTTACTGCCTGCTTAAAAAATATTAAGGACGCGGCGGAATCTTCTACCAATTTAATGCCTTCCGTAATAGAAGCCGTAGAAGCACATTGTACTTTAGGAGAAATTGCCAATGTGTTAAGATCGGTTTTTGGAGAATATCAATCATAAAATTTTCATTTAAATACATTCATCAATAAAATCACCTATGAGAAAAATTAGTGTAATCGTTTTAAGTTTAGTACTTCTCACAATTAATAGTGGGGCACAAGAATTGCCAAAAAACTATAGCCAACTTGTAAAGGAAGTCGAACCTCAATTAATTAGTTGGAGACAACATTTTCATGCAAATCCAGAACTATCTAACCGTGAATTTAATACGGGAAAATACATTGCAGATTATTTAAAAACTTTAGGTCTTGATGTTCAATATCCTGTAGCTAAAACAGGCGTAGTGGCAATTTTAAAAGGGGGTAAGCCTGGTCCTGTTGTTGCATTAAGAGCCGATATTGATGCATTACCCGTAACAGAAAGAACCCCTATCCCATTTGCTTCTAAAGTAACTGCCGATTTTGCTGGACAAAAAGTAGGCGTAAGTCATGCTTGTGGTCATGATTCACATATTTCTATTTTAATGGCTACGGCAAAAGTTTTAACCGCCATGCAAAAAGAAGTTCCTGGAACAGTGGTATTCTTATTTCAACCTGCCGAAGAAGGTCCTCCAGGTAATGAAGAAGGTGGTGCACCCTTAATGATTAAAGAAGGTGCCTTGGATCATCCAAAAGTGGATGCGGTATTTGGTCTTCATATTGAATCTCAAATTCCTGTGGGCACCATTGCTTATAAGTCTGGTGCATTTATGGCTTCTTCTGATTGGTTCACCATTAAAGTAAATGGCAAAGGTAGTCATGGTTCACAACCCTGGGGAGGAGTTGACCCGATTGCTGCATCGGCTCAAATTATTGAAGGACTACAACATATCGTTAGTCGTCAAATGGATTTAACCAAAGCACCTCTTGTGATTACAGTGGGAACCATTAATAGTGGTGTACGTTCCAATATCATTCCAGAATCAGCCGTAATGACGGGTACCATTAGAACCTTGGATGGTGGAATGCAAAAAGAAGTTCATGAAAGAATTAAAACTACAGTAAAAGCTATTGCAGCTAGTTCTGGTGCTACTGCTGATGTTACCATTGACACCAAAACATTGGTCACTTACAATGACCCAGCATTGGTTAAAAAAACATTCCCCTCTTTAATAAAAGCTGCGGGTGGTGAAAATAACATCATCGAAACTACTTGGCAAACTGGAGCAGAAGACTTTTCTTTTTTTGCAGAAAAAGCACCTAGTTTCTTTTTTTACTTAGGTGGATTACCTAAAGGCACAAATGCAAATGACGCCGCATCACATCATACCCCAGATTTTTACCTTGACGAATCTGGATTTATTGTAGGTGTTAAAGCTTTTTGTCAGTTGGTTTTTGATTATGGAAAATCTACTAAATAATAATAGCTTAATATAGCTCCCATAAAAAAGCTGCCCCTGAAAATAGAGGCAGCTTTTTTTATAAATATTAAATTCTATAAAACTAAATTTCTTGCCCCAAAAAGCAAGCTTCCAATTCTTACCATCGTACTACCCTCTTGTATAGCCAATTCATAGTCACCACTCATGCCCATACTTAGAGTATCAAAATGTACATTATTCAATTTATTTTTTACTTGATTAAATGTACCCGCTAACCCATCAAATTCTTTTTTCAATATCGTTTGATTTTCCGTAAAACTTGCCATACCCATTAATCCTTTGATTACCACATTAGGGTAATTGGACAAACGGCCACTATCAATCAACTCCAATAAACTTGCTGCATCAAATCCAAACTTAGTTTCTTCACTTGCAATATGCACTTGTAACAAGCAACTAATAATCCGATGATTTTTGATGGCTTGCTTATTAATTTCTTGAAGTAATTTTTCCCCATCTACTCCATGAATTAAATGTACAAAAGGGGCAATGTATTTAACCTTATTGGATTGCAAATGCCCAATAAAATGCCACTGAATATCTTTAGGTAGGGCCGCTTCTTTGTCCACTAATTCCTGTACATAGTTCTCTCCAAAAACGCGATGCCCCAAATCATACAAGGAAAGAATATCCTCATTGGGCTTAGTTTTACTAACTGCCACTAAAGTCACATTTGCCGCATTGACTATGGCCTTTATTTTTTGATACGCTTCTTTATGAACAGACATCTTTTTATTTAGTTATATTTCTTCCAATGACCATTTTTTGAATCTCACTGGTCCCTTCATAGATTTGTGTAATTTTTGCATCTCGCATTAACCTTTCAACATGGTATTCTTTTACAAAACCATATCCCCCATGCACCTGCACTGCTTCTGTAGCCACCCACATAGCTGTATCACTTGCATGCAATTTAGCCATTGCTGCGGAGTTAGTATAATCTAATCCTTGGTCTTTTTCCCAAGCAGCATGATAACAAAGCAATCTAGCGGATTGAATTTTTGTTGCCATTTCTGCCAATTTAAATTGAATGGCTTGATGTTCATGTATAGGTTTACCAAAAGATTTTCTTTGTTTGCTATAGGCCAATGCTAATTCATAAGCTCCACTTGCAATACCTAATGCTTGTGCCGCAATACCAATTCTACCGCCATTTAAAGTTTTCATCGCAAAAGTAAAACCAAACCCATCCGCTCCTATTCTATTTTCTTTAGGCACTTTAACATCTGTAAATGAAACCGAATGTGTATCACTACCTCTAATGCCTAATTTATTTTCTTTTGCACCCACAGTTATGCCTGGCGTGTTTTTTTCAATAATAAAAGCATTAATTCCTTTGGGCCCTTTAGAAGCATCCGTTTGAGCCATTACTAAGTATACTGAAGCCGTTGATCCATTGGTAATCCAATTTTTTACTCCATTCAATAAATAATGATCTCCTTTATCCAAGGCCGATGTATGTTGATGTGTTGCATCGCTTCCCGCTTCTGGTTCACTTAATAAAAAAGCACCAATAAATAAAGCACCGTCTTTTTTACCTTGCGCTAAAGGTATTAAATATTTTTTCTTTTGTTCCTCTGTACCATAATGTTCTATACCCCAACATACCAAACTATTGTTTACGCTCATGGCTACACTTACACTTGCATCCACTTTACTAATTTCTTCCATGGCAATCACATAACTCAAGGTATCCATTCCTGCTCCTCCATTCTCTGGGGAAGCCATCATACCTAAAAAACCTAAATCGGCTAATTGCTCTAATTGTTCTTTGGGAAATTTTTGATGCTCATCTCTTTCAATGACACCTGGCAAACATTGTTGTTTTGCAAACTCACGAGCTGCCTTTTGTATCATCAACTGCTCCTCTGTTAACATGAAATCCATAGCTCTTTAATTTTTACAAAATTACGCTAACAATTGTTAGTGCGATAATTTATTTTTAATTAATTGAGCTAAGACAGATTTATCACGCTCATCAATGATAGCGGTACTGTCTTGTCTAAAATGACGCTTGAAAGCGAGTATAGCGTTATTGGTATCTTTAATATCATATCCCACTATAGATAAAGCCATTGGTATAGATATTCCAGTGGGTAAAGAATCGGTCATTGTTGGTTCAAACCAAACTCCAAAGCCGTTAATGGCCAATTGTGTCCAAGGGAAATGAATATTTGGATCTACTTTTCTTGCAGGGGCAATATCCCCATGACCAATAAAATTATTGGCTGGTATTTTATAGGTCTCTTTTAATTTGACCAATAATAAAAGTAAGCTGTTTATTTGTGCACTATCAAAAGGCTCAAAACCATTATTGTCTAATTCAATACCAATGGAACTTGAATTAATATCGGTATTATTTCCCCATTTAGCAAGACCCCCATGCCATGCCCTTAAATAATCATTCAACATATGATGCACGGTGCCGTCCTTACAAATTACATAATGCGCACTAACCTTGGTTCTTTCTAAAGTGAAGGTTTTTAAAGTTTGCTCACATGAATTTTGAGCAGTATGATGAATGATTACAAAATTAGGTTTACGTAAATCAAAATTGGTAGTCCCTACCCATTCGGTGGCTTTAGGCAATTGATCGATAATTTGAATACCTGGATTTTCTTTAATTTGTTTTACTAAAATGGATCTTTGATGGTGGTAAATGCGATTGGTTTTCGCATAGGGAAAATGATTGCAAGCAATAAGTGAAATGAGTAAAATGACCCCCAGTAAGGAGGCTGTTTTTTTATGTAATAGCATTGACTTACTTTTTTAAAAACCTAAGCAATTTATTTTTTATAAAGATATACAAGTTGGCTCTTGTTGGCTCAAACAATGAAAGCTTCCCAATCCCCATATGATGTCTGTAGAATCTATACCTACCACCTGCCTTGTAGGAAAACAGGATTGAATGATTTGCATGGCTTTGTCATCTATAGTGCACTTAAATGTAGGCACCACCACATGTCCATTACTAATATAAAAATTGGCATAAGAAGCTGGCAATAGTTGCCCCTCATAAATCACATCAGCAGGCATGGGCAATTCCACAATATTTATTTGCTTGCCATTTAACAAGCGCATTTGTTTTAATTCTTTTAAATTTTGTTGAAGTATATCAAAATTAGGGGATAGCACATTATTTTCTACTACCGTTATCACGGTGTCCTCATTTACAAAACGAACCGTGTCATCTATATGCCCATCGGTATCATCCCCCACTATGCCATCACTCACCCACAATACTTGATCAATTCCATAATAATCACTCAAATAGGTTTCTATTTGCGTTTGATTTAAATGTGGATTACGATTTTTATTCAACAAACAAGATTTAGAAGTGATGACGGTTCCTGCCCCATTAAAATCCACCGAGCCCCCTTCCATAATAATACCTGGATTAAATACTGGCAAGCCTAGCGCTTTGGCAATACTAGTGGGTATGACATCGTCTAAATCATATGGCGGATATTTACCACCCCAAGCATTGATGTTCCAATCGATTATTGCTTTGGGATCTATAGGATTATCTCTTAATAAAAAAGCTGGGCCATGATCCCGGCACCATGCATCGTTGGTTGGATGTAAATAAAATGTAATTAGCTCTAAATTAACACCTGCTAATTGCAACATTTTTTGAGCCGAGTTACGCATTTTTTCATCCACTACATTAATACACACTTTTTCTGTTAAGGAAACTACTTTTACAAATTCAGTATAAGAAGGATAAATACTGGCTATTTTACCTGGCCAGCTTTCTTCTTTATGCGGCCAGCTTAACCAAATAGCATCATGGGGTGCAAATTCTGCAGGAAAATAATAGCCTAAAGATTTTGGTGTTGCGTTAATCATGTTTGTCAATGTATTTCTCCTTTATTAAACTTTATAAGAATTAGTTTTATACTATTTCTTATTCGGCTTCATCATCTAAATATCTTTTTGTGATAGGTTTATAGGAATCAATTCTACGGTCACGTAAAAATGGCCAATGGGTTCTATAACTATCCGATTTTTCGGTATCTATATCAATCACAGCTACTTCTTCTTTATCATGGGTGGCTTCATATAATAAAGTTCCAAAAGGATTGCTTACAAAACTTCCTCCCCAAAATTTCATCAATCCATTTTGCTCTAAACCAACTCTATTCACACTAATCACGGGCACCCCATTGGCCACCGCATGGCTGCGTTGTATGGTTTGCCAAGCATTGTACTGCTCTTTATTGGTTGCTTCGTCTTGCGAAGTAGCCCAACCAATAGCGGTTGGATAAAATAACATTTCAGCGCCCATCAAAGTAGTAATTCTTGCCGCTTCGGGATACCATTGATCCCAACATATTAAAACACCAATAGTGGCGAATTTTGTTTTGAAAACTTTATAGCCTAAATCACCTGGGGTGAAATAAAATTTTTCATAGTAAGCTGGATCATCAGGGATATGCATTTTACGGTACTTCCCTAAATAAGTTCCATCTGCATCCAATACTGCAGTGGTATTATGATATAAGCCTTCTGCTCTTTTTTCAAACAAAGAAGCAATAATGACCACGCCTAATTCTTTGGCGAGTGCAGCCAAGGTATTACTCGTTTCACCAGGAATGGGTTCGGCCAATTTAAAATTTTCGTAGGCTTCTACATCACAAAAATACAAGGAAGTAAAAAGTTCTTGTAAGCAAATAATATTGGCTCCTTTTTTTGCAGCTTCTTTTATTTTTTCAATAGCTTTTGTTGTGTTGGCAGTTTTAGATGCCTCACATGTCATTTGAACTAATCCTACTTTAACAATGGCCATATTAATAAGTTATATACTGATAAAATATTCTGTTAGGTTATTTTTTGAACGATTGCATCAAAACTACGAATACCTAATAACTTTTGAGTGATAAATCCTTCGGCATACGCTACCCCTATTTGATGACCTAATTCTTTTGCTCTTCCTTTCACAAAATCTAAAAATGCATTACCAGAAATAAAAGTGTCTGGCTCGGATGAATTAGGATCGTAAAATTGAGAACTATGGGCTAAGATGGCTTCCATTTTCTTATCCATAAAAGCACTAATATCAACCACAAAATTAGGTGTTAAATTTCTTGATTGTATATAATGAAACACTTGAGTAGGTCTCCATGGAGCTTGCGCTACTCTATTGTGTGTAGTTTGTATTTTAACTAGCCCTGCTAAGAATGCAGCATCCACTATTAATTGCGAAGCACGCCCATGATCAGGATGTCGATCTTCTGGGGCATTGCATAATACTATGTCAGGCTGATACTTTCTAATGGTTTCAATAATCGCAAATTGATTTTCTTTATTATTCTCAAAAAAACCATCTGCCATGCCTAAATTTTCTCTTACACCAATCCCCATTACTTGAGCAGCCAATTGAGCTTCTTTTAATCTTTGTGATGTAGTGCCTCTGGTTCCTAGCTCCCCTTTGGTTAAATCTACAATGCCTACTTTTTTGCCTTCAGACACTGCTACTAATAAAGTACCCGCACAACCCAACTCTACATCGTCGGGATGAGCACCAAAAGCAAGTATATCTAGTTTTTGCATATTCTATATTTAAACATCACTTAAAATTTACTTTTCCCTATTATCTCGTTATCACAAAGGTAAGTACACAAAAGTCTTTCTTGACAAAAAACCCTCTCTTACTTGCGTAAGAAAGGGTTTGAATAAGTATAAAAAGAAATGTTTTTGAATTGTCTCTCTTTTATTTTTTCTTGGCGTAACGCTTATTGAATTTATCAATACGACCAGCTGTGTCAACCAACATGTTTTTACCTGTGTAAAAAGGATGTGAAGTGTTAGAAATCTCCAATTTGATAATTGGATATTCTTTACCGTCTTCGAACAACACTGTTTCTTTGGTTTGTGCAGTTGATTTGCCTAAGAATTGAATACCGTTACTCATGTCTTTGAACACTACGAAACGATACGCTTCTGGATGGATACCTTCTCTCATATGTATGATTTTTAAGGATGTACGGGTTTTGCCGTACAATTTATTTAATAGGACGCAAATTTAGCCTAAACCTAGGTTTTAGCCAAATTTTAAGGGGGTTAATAAGGAATTAGCCCAATTACTTCATATTGATGTACTGAAGCGGTAAGCCAAGGTTCCCTGCCCTACAAGAAGCGATAACTTCTTGTAAATCATCGATTTTCTTGCCTGTAACACGTACAATATCGTCCATAATGGCTGCCTGCACCTTTAGGCCGCTTTCTTTAATATGTTTGACCACTTTTTTGGCATCTTCCTGCTTTAAGCCATTTTTCACGGAAACTTCCTTCTTAAAGATTTTTCCACTGGGAAAGGCTTCTTTAGAGAAATCAAAGGCCGAGGCATCGATCCCCTGTTTCATCGATCTACTTAACAATACATCTACAATTTGCTGAATTTTCATTTCAGAATCAGACTCTAATTTAAGTACGTATTCTTTTTTATTTAATTCAATCACAACATGATTACCTTTAAAATCGAAACGATTCGTGATCTCTTTTTTTACAATGTTAACTGCATTATCCAATGTTTGAATATCTACAGAGCTGGCAATATCAAAGGAGGGCATAGTTTTAAGTTTAAGATTTTACAATATTTTTTGGGAACCATTTTTTAGACATGATTAAGAAAACGAATCCTAATACAATTAAAATAACAGAAATTAATTCGGCTTGTGTAGGTTGAAAAGGCAAGGAAGCTATTTTATTGTTGACTCTTATTTTTTCTATAAAGAAACGTTCCCCACCTGCAAATAAGAAATAGACCCCGGTTAAAATACCTGGCTGAGTAATTTTTTTACGAAAGCTCCACATGATAAGGAACAGAATAAACATAATTACAATTTCAAAAAAAGTGCTCGGATATACGGGCAAAGGAAGTTGATTGCAATAACTTCCAACACAGCCCGGAATGGCCACCCCTTCATTGACCACATTGTGCGGATAAGTATAAGCCCACATCCAATCCGGTAACCAAGTAAATGGCTTTGGAGATAAATTAGCAATACCCCAGTCACCATCTCCACTGATATGACATCCAATTCGACCCGCTGCATATGCAAAAAGCATAGTGGGCGCCATCGCATCTGCAAAATGAATAACCCTAATTTTATATTTTCTAATATAAATAATAACCGCAATCGTTGCTAAAATAAGTCCGCCATAAAAAGTAAGCCCGCTAAATGAAATTAAAGAACCAATAGGATCTCTTACTAATTCATCAAAATTTTCAAGATTGTGGAAAATTTTAGCACCAATAAATCCCCATAAAGCAGCTTGTAAAACCACATCACCAACTCTATCATGCGCCCACACCAATACAGTCCTGGCTTCAGGCTTAGCCAATTTAGCCTTGTCCTTTTCTTTCCATTTTAAAAATAAAAATAAGAGTCCCAACACAAAGCCCGCTGCAAAATTACCCTCTAAGGATAATATAAAAGCTTGTGTATTATTTAAAGCATTTTCGATGGTAAATGCTCCAACTATCTTATAACCAAATAAAAAACCATAGAAAAAATTAGTAATCAATTCAGAAATAGAGGCAGAAGCCCCCACCATCATCTTTTCTTCGATATAGCCAAATTCACCTAAAGCTTCTTTTCTTTTAATTTCAGAAAATAATACATAGCCTGCACTTATAAATGCAATTGCAACAAAAAATCCAAATGAATTAACCAGCTTTAAAGCTGTTAATCTAATTCCAAACAAATCTTCGACTAAGTAATATAAATTAGGATACATATTGAGGTATAAATAAGTAATGCAATGTACGAAAAAAAAAGGCCACACTAGAAAGTGCGGCCGTGTTTACTAACCCATCTAAAAACAAAAACTGTTGATAAATATTTTTAACTAATTACAATGCTCTTGGAATACTGTAATCAAGTGTTGTGCAATCAATTGAGCCGGTCTACCTTCAATTTGATGTCTTTCCACCATATTGACTAATTGACCATCTTTAAATAATAAAATTGCTGGTGAAGAAGGAGGATAAGGTAATTGTAATTCTCTTACTTTATTAACCGCCTCTATATCAAACCCTGCAAAACTGGTAGTGATATAATCTGGTTTGATAGTTGCATTGGCAATTGCCATTAAAACACCTGGTCTACATGCACCAGCAGCACAACCACAAACAGAATTAATCACTAACAATGTTGTACCCTCTTTTTTCACTGCGTTCTCCACTTCCATGGCTGTTGTTAAATCTTCAAATCCATTATCAACTAACTCGGCCTTCATTGGTAAAACGATCTCTTCAGGGTACATAACATCTACAATTTGTACCAAAATTAGGGATTTTAAAAATGCCCTACAAATTTGTTTTCAAGCCATATCGGCAGTTAACACAATGATAATATGCCGTTATGTCTTGATTGTAGAAGGAAATCTACCTTAAATAGCCTAATATCTTAAGCATCGACTGCGCAGTTTGTTCTTTTGCATATACCCAATCTACCATCTTTCCAGTCTTTGCATCTTTTTCTACAATCACATGCTTGGGTGAAGGAATTAAGCAATGTTTGATTCCCCCGTAGCCGCTAATTTGATCCTGATAGGCACCTGTATGAAAAAATCCAACATACAAGGACTCATTATTCTCTTCTGCTTTATCTTCTAATAAATCATTTTTTAGCTTAGGTAAGAATACCTCATTAATGTGTTCCTCTGAATCATAATAATCATGGCTATCACAAGTAAGTCCTCCTAACACCACACGCTGATAATCATTTTCCCATTTATTTACAGGAAGCATTAAAAACTTCTCTCCAATACCCCAAGTATCTGGTAGAGTAGTTATGAAAGAAGAATCAATCATATACCAACACTCTCTATCATTCTGTTTTTTCTCGGCAAGTACTTTGTAAATATGCGCCATACTCTCTCCCACTGTAAAACTTCCAAATTCAGTGTAGATATTAGGCATAGGTACTCTCGCCTTTTTACAGGCTTTCTTTATATTAGACACAATCTCATTGATCATGAATTGATAATCATATTCAAAACCTAATGAATGTTTTATAGGGAAGCCTCCGCCAATATTGATTGAATCTAATTCAGGACATATTTTTTTAAGCTGGCAATACAAGTTGATGATCTTGTTTAATTCGGACCAATAATAAATATCATCCTTAATCCCTTTGTTTAAAAAAATATGAAGCATTTTTAATTGAAACTTATCTTCATACCCTTCTATCTCATCTACATAGAACTCAAGTATATCCTTTGCTCTTATGCCTAATCTTGAAGTATAAAAAGGGAAACTAGGCTCTTCTTCAGAAGCCACTCTAATGCCTAATTTGAAAGGCTCTTTCGTATTGCGCTTGTAAAATTGTAATTCTTCTTTATTATCTAACACTGGTATCACATTCTTGAACCCGGTATTGATTAATTTAGAAATTCTGCTCATGTACAACTTTTGCTTATAGCCATTGCAAATAATAAAAATTTCTTTATTGATTTTTCTACGCTTATACAATTGATTGATAATGTCTATATCATAGGCAAAGGAAGTTTCTAAATGAACATTGTGCGACAAGGCCTCTTCTACGATGAATGAAAAGTGAGAACTTTTAGTACAATAACAATAAAAATACTCCCCCTCGTATTTATGCTTTTTAAAAGCTGCTGCAAACATTTGCTTTGCTTTTTTTATTTGCATCCCTATTTTAGGTAGGTAAGTTAATTTTAAAGGAGTGCCATGTTTTTCAATAATGGCTTTTAAATCAAGTCCATTAAATTGTAAATAACCATTGTCATCTACTTCAAAACCTTCTTGTGGAAAATGAAAGGTTTGATTAACCAACGAGGTGTAAGAATTGTTCATTTGTAAACAGGGTTGTTAGCTTGTTATTTTTAGAGAACAAAAATAGTTCTTTGAACGGATATTGGGGACGGAAATTTCGAGGGGAATTATAAAAAAAACCTCCTCGAATTATCGAGGAGGTTTTTAAAATCTTAAGTGTAGAATTTTCGAGCCTTTATATTTTATAAAAGGCGAGAAAACCAAACCCCCTCTCGATTTATCGGGAGGGGGTTTAAAATCATTGGAGGTTTTTTGTAGGTTTTATATTTTATAAAAACCTATAAAAAACAACCTACTTAACCGACTGAACCAAAGCTTTGAAACTTGCTGGCTCGTTCATGGCTAAATCTGCTAAAACTTTACGGTTTAAATCAGATCCTTTCTTTGCTAAAAGGTTAATGAATTGGCTGTAAGTAAGGCCTTCCTCACGCACTGCCGCATTAATACGGGCAATCCATAAAGTACGGTACTCACGCTTTTTCAATTTACGACCTACATAACTGTATGTTAAACCTTTCTCTAATACGTTTTTGGCAACGGTATAAACGTTTTTACGTTTACCATAGAAACCTTTCGCTTGTTCGAAAATTTTCTTTCTTCTTGCTCTAGATGCGACGGCATTTTTTGAACGTGGCATAATTAATATTTTTTTGAATCCTGTTGATCTTAAAGATTACTTGCTGGACTCGGTGAATTGAATTTTGTTAAATAAACCTTACTGTGGTTAAGTGGTAGACTATCCTTTTAATCTTAATAAACGAAGAACGAAGTCTTTGTTAGTTGACCCAACAAGTCCTTTTTTTCTCATCGCTCTTTTGCGCTTTGTAGATTTCTTGGTAAGAATGTGTCTTTTGAAGGCTTTTTGGAAGGTGATTTCACCGGTTCCAGTAACTTTAAAACGCTTTTTCGCGCTCGAGTTAGTTTTTACTTTTGGCATTATTATAATCTTAACGATTACTCCCTGCTGGCGGTTCTGCACGGGCGGAACACTTTTTGGGCCATGTGGGAAATGGACGGCGAAGGTACGTTGGAATAACGAGATTACAAAAAAAAGGAGCCCTTCATCCAATTAGAAGGGCTCCAGTCAAAATATATTGAAAATCAGTTACTTAGTTAATTAGAAGCCTTCTTTTTACCACCTGCTTTAGGCTGAAAAATGGCAAACATCCTTTTTCCTTCCAACTTAGGCATACTCTCTAAAGTACCCGCTTCCGCTAAACGCTCAGCGAACTTCAATAAAAGTAATTGTCCTCTATCTTGGAACATAATCGCACGACCTTTAAATTGAACATAGGCTTTTACCTTATTTCCGTCTTGTAAAAACTTCTCTGCATGTTTTGCTTTAAAATCAAAATCGTGGTCATCTGTACCGGGTGTAAAACGAATCTCTTTAATTTCTGATTGCTTGGAATTCGCTTTCATTTCTTTTTCCTTACGCTTTTTCTCGTAAAGAAATTTCTTATAATCGATGACTTTACAAACTGGGGGATCGGCTGTTGGAGAAATCTCCACTAGATCCAAACCTTGGTCTGCAGCTATTTTCAGCGCTTCTTGTGTATTGTAAACACCCACTGTGATGTTGTCTCCAACCAATCTAATTTGTGGAACTCGAATGCGATCATTAATGCGATGCTCTGGTTCTTGTTGTCTTTGAAACCTTGGGTTAAATCTGGGTCCT
>CAMBEQ010000049.1 GCA_945865545.1 Sediminibacterium ginsengisoli
CAACTCCTTACAACATTCGGTGAGAAAGTTTTCACTGCTACTGGTGAATTAGATAAAACTTATTTAGCGGGTATTGTTTTTAAAGATGCCTATCAATTAGAATTATTAAATGCCATTGTACACCCGGTAACTATTCAGGCAGCTAAAGATTGGGCGGCCATTCAAACTACGCCTTATGTTATTAAAGAAGCTGCACTAATTTTTGAATCGGCTGCAGCAGAAGGCTTAACTGGGGTGATTGGAGTTTCGGCTCCTATTAATTTACGCATTCAAAGAGTGATGCAGCGTGATGCTTGTACTAAAATAGAAGTGGAACAAAGAATGCACCATCAAATAAGCGATACGATTAAATTAAAATTATGTGATTGGGTCATTGAAAACAATGACCAAGATTTAATTGTTCCGCAGGTACTAAAAATTCAGGAATCTATTTTAGCTAAACTCACTTCTACTAAAAGTTAGGAAATCAATTGGGGCGTTTAATGAATCCAACTTATCTATTGCTTAATAATTTTATAACACCAACGTTTTAATCTTCCTTCAAAATCAAATGGGGTAGTGGCTTTAGTTATGTCCTTGATTTGTGTTGATTGAATTTTATCTGTTTCTATAATAAATTTAGAGTAGTTGGTGCTAAAATATAATATGCCACCAGTTTTCATGGCTCTTAAGACATCGTTGATGAGTTCCACATGGTCTAATTGAATATCTAAAACAGATTTCATTCTTTTACTATTGCTAAAAGTGGGAGGATCCATCACCACCAAATCGTATTTATTGCTGGGTAAAGTTTTTAAATATTGTTTTACATCGGCGTGCACAAATTGGTAAGCGACAATATTTTTTAAATTGTTTAAAGCAAAATTTTCCTCGCTCCAACTTAAATAAGTTTTTGATAAATCCACTGAGGTAACATTTTTCGCAGCAGCAGCAGCAGCATAAACGGAAAAAGAACTAGTATAAGAAAATAAGTTTAAAAATTCGGTATTCTTGGCTTCGGCTTGCACCATTTGACGCGTTAATCGGTGGTCTAAAAATAAACCACTGTCTAAATAATCGGTCAGGTTTACTAAAAATTTTAATCCATTTTCTTGAACGGTAATGATTTTAGATTCGGGAACAGCTTCGTCTTTTTCGTATTGCTCTTCTTTGTGATCCATTCTTTTGCGCACGCGTAAATACATATGATCAATTTCAATACCAGTAATGGCAGCAATGATTGTTTTGGTATCGGCCAACCAAATGGCATGTTCTTCGTCGGTTAAAGCATGACGACGGTTGTATTCGGCAATATAAATATAGTCCTCGTAAATTTCGATGCAGATAGGGTATTCGGGCAAATCATGATCATACAAACGCCAACAACTTATATTTTGTCGTTTGGCTTGTTTTATTCGATGCTTGTAATTTTTGAGCAATCGATTTTCAAACATTTGTAATTTCTCAGGGGTCATATTGGATAGCTGCTATAAAAAAAGAAGCGTTACCTACATAACGCTTCTAAAATTAATTTATTTAACCTAAATGGGTTTATTTTAATTTAGCCAAAGCTACCTTAATTCTAGCCCAAGCTTTTTCAATATTGGCCATATTATTAGCAAAAGAAAAACGAACACAATGGGGTTCACCAAAAGCATCGCCCATTACGGAAGAAACATTGGCTTCGTTTAAAATATACATGCTAAAATCGGGCGCATTGGTAATGGTAGTAGTGCCGTCTGATTTTCCATAGTAAGCACTCACATCAGGGAATACATAAAAAGCACCTTGAGGAGCAAAGCATTTAAATCCAGGAAGGTCATTGACCAAGGCTAAAGTTTTTTCACGACGACGCGTAAATTCTTCGGTCATTTCAATGGAAGGTTTTAAATCACCTATCAATGCAGTAACTGCAGCTTTTTGAGTAATACTACATGTTCCTGAAGTAAACTGACCTTGTAATTTTTCCATGGCCTTCGCTACTTCCACATTGGATGCAGTGTAGCCTAAACGCCAACCTGTCATCGCAAAACCTTTGCTTAAACCATTAATTACAATCACTTGATCTTTGATGTCTGCAAATTGAGCAATGCTTTCGTGTTTGCCTATAAAGTTGATGTACTCGTAAATTTCATCAGACAAAATAGTGATGCCAGGATATTTTTTAAACAAATTGGCCAATGCGGCTAATTCTTCTTTGCTATAAACGGCACCAGAAGGATTACAAGGAGAAGAGAACATAAACACTTTGGTCTTAGAAGTAATGGCAGCTTCCACTTGAGCAGGACTTACTTTAAAACCATCTTCTACCGTGCTTCTTATTTCCACCACTTTGCCACGTGCAATTTTTACCAACTCGGAATAAGTAACCCAATAAGGAGTAGGAATAATTACTTCATCACCATCGTCTACCAAAGCTAAAATTGCATTGGCTAAACTTTGCTTGGCTCCAGTTGATGTAACAATGTTTTCGGGTTTATAGTCTAAATTATTATCACGTTTTAGTTTACTGCATACCGCTTCTCTTAAATCGGCAAAACCTGCTACTGGGGTATAGTGACTCCAGTTGTCGTTGATGGCTTTAATAGCAGCATCTTTAATATGTTGAGGAGTGTCAAAGTCGGGCTCTCCCAAACTTAAGTCAATTACGTCTTTGCCTTGTGCTCTTAATTCGCGGCCTAATTTGGCCATTTTTAAAGTTTCTGGCTCACTGAATCTGTTTAATAAAGAGGATAAAATCATAGTTACTTATTTGAGCTACAAATTTCGCAAATAATTCGCAAACAGACGTAAGTTTTAAGGGTAGATAGGCTTTAAATTATTCCCTATTTGTTAATATCTAATTTCCCAATCCAAGAATAGGGTCAAAATGGGGTAAAAATTCTTTTTTACGCTTCAATTCATAATCATAAATCAACTGACCTAAATTTTTATAAAAAGGATAGCCTATAGTGTCATAATCGTATTCATTTTTGTTTTGAATGCCATCTTTATTACAATAAATCACTGCACTTAACATAAATTCAACTTTCTTTTCGGGATCCACCACATAAGCAATATCTAATAAGAATCCATAAGCGTCACCCACTTTATTAAATATTTTAATATTACTGGGGAAGGGGGTTTTGGCCGAACCGGTGTATAAAAATTTGCAATAGGATGCCCAATAATTATTCGTGTCGTAAGTAGGGTATTTTGATTCGGTAGGTAAAGTATGCATCCATTGCAGTAAAAATTTTCGATCGGCTAGGGTTAAATTAAATCGCTGCTTGGCCGGTGTTTGATCAAAAAATACAACGGACCTAAGAACATGTGTTAAGTCACTTAAATAAATTCTATTTTTTTCTGAAAAATTAAGTGGGCCTTTTATTAAACTATCTTGGTTGTTGTAATGGGCTTTTCCAATAAATGCATCGTAATAAGGCAGGCTGTCTTTATTGAATTGGGCAGGCTGCCGATAAATTAATTTTCCTTGGGGGTTGTAAAAATTGATGGCTTGGGTATTTCTATTTTCCTGTTTTGTGCGTGCAATGTTCAATCTATTTCTAATGTATACATCCTTATAACCTTTTTCAGCTAACTTTTCATGTACGGTGTGTGGAGTTACAAATTCAAATAACCTATTGGCGGCATCATTATCGCTTACTAAAAATATTTCTTTAATGGCTTGTTCAATATTTTGTGTGCCATCAATAGAATAGGGGTTATTATAAATAGTTTCTTGCCTTGCAGTTACACTGTCATAAGTCATTAAAGTAGACTTTGAAAGTCCTTTAACTTTTAAGTTATTAATTTTTTCTAAAGCTAAAAAAGCCAATGGCATTTTAACCGTGCTGGCTGGGTAAAAATATTCTTTAGGATTAAGTCGGTAAGTATATTCCTTAAAATGGGGAATATTATTTTTATCCCGATTGATTTGGGTGTAAATAATTTGAAGGCGATAATCATTGGGGTGCGCTAAAATAGTAGCAAACTGTGCTGGCTTTTGTTGCATTAATTCTTGCAATAAATTATTGCTAGTTTGTGCTAGGGTAGATAAAGCAAAAAGGAAAAAGCAAAATAAAAAGACACCATGTTTCATACTCAAATGTATTAAAACTCGCTTAGATTATTCCATCTCTACCAATGAATAGTCTTGGATAACATTGTATAGCGTGCCTCTTTCCACTGGCTTACGGTGGGCTTGTTTAATTAAACGAACCAGTTCTTCGGTACTCATAGCGGGGGTTTGTTCTTCGCTACCTGCCATAGAATAAATTTTAGTAGTATCGTCAATAGTGCCATCAATATCATTCACTCCATAACTTAAGGTAAGCTGTGCCAGTTCACGACCCAGCATAGGCCAATACGCTTTTACATGAGGGAAGTTGTCTAAGTATAAACGAGAAATGGCATACATTTTTAAATCCTTGGCCATAGTAGATTCCGGAACATCATGCATGTCATTGTCCTTGTTTCTAAATTTCAATGGGATGAAAGTGTTGAATCCTTTGGTTTCATCTTGTAATTGTCTTAGCCTTTCCATATGATCAATGCGGTGTTTCGCTTTTTCAATATGACCATATAATAAAGTAGCATTGCTGTGCATGCCTAAATTGTGTGCTGTTTTGTGAATGTGCAACCATTCATCACCAGTAGCTTTATCGGCACAAATAATAGTTCTAATTTCTGGATGAAATATTTCGGCGCCTCCACCTGGTAAAGAATCCAATCCAGCTTCGTGGGCCAATTTCATTCCTTCTTCGGTGCTTAATTTTGCTTTGCGGAACATATAATCTAATTCCACAGGGGTGAATCCTTTAATATGTAAATTGGGGCGATGTGCTTTAATCGCTTTTAACAAAGTGATGAAAAATTCTAAAGTTAATTTAGGATGAACGCCACCTACTATATGTACTTCAGTAACAGGTTTGCCATCGTAAGATTTTACAATGTCCATCATTTGATCAATGGTCAATTCCCAACCTTCTTCTTTGTGCGCGTATAATTTAGAGTAAGAACAAAACTTGCAAGAGAAAACACAAACATTGGTAGGCTCTATATGAAAGTTTTTATTAAAGTAGGTAGTATCGCCGTGTAAGGATTCTCTTTTCCAATTGGCTAAAGCACCTACATAAGGAAGAGGGGCTTTGTCAAATAAATAAACACCTTCGTCAAAACTGATGCGTTGGTTGTTTATAACTTTAGTTCCTATTTGTTGTAAGAGATTGTCTTTTTCGGCAGCAATTATTATTTCAATATTTCCAGTACCCATAGCCCACATTATTTAGAATGCAAAGCTACCAATTATCTCAATAATTATTGAATTATTACGGCTAATAAAAATCATCATTCTGTTTAACTATCCAATTAAAATACCCGCAATACTAGCCGATAAATAGGAGGCAAGGGTACCACACAAAAGTGCTTTCAATCCTAGTTCGGCTAAATCTTTACGACGGGTAGGGGCTAATTCTCCAATACCTCCAATGAGCATGCCCACGCTGCTAAAATTGGCAAAGCCACATATGGCAATACTTACAATAAGCAATCCTTTTTCAGTGACAATTGGAACCACTTTGCTTGTTAAACTTTTAAAAGCTACAAATTCATTAATGGTTAATTTTTGTCCCAAAAGGGTAGCCGCATTTTGAATGTCGGCAGCAGGAATGCCCATGGCCCAAGCCATTGGGTAAAATAATTTACCAAAAAGAAAATTTAAACTCAAGTTCAAATTTGGATTAAACAAATGCCCAATAGAAAGCATACACCAATCAATCATCGCAATTAAAGCTATAAAACCAATCAACATTGCAATGACATTCATGGCTAATTTAAAACCATCACCAGCTCCGTGCGTGATAGCGTCAATAGTATTGCTGTATTGACTTTTTACTTCAAGTGTTACTTTTCCCATGGTTTGGGAAACTTCAGTTTCTGGAAAAACAATTTTAGCAATTACTAAAGCACCAGGTGCTGCCATTAAGCTGGCCGTAATTAATTTAGGCGCTAAATCCATGCCTGCTTGTGCACCCATATTGGCATATACTATTAATATACCACCTGCTATACAAGCTAAACTACCACTCATGCTGGCTAATATTTCACTTTTAGTCATAGTGGCTAAATAAGGACGTATCATAATTTGTGCTTCTACTTGTCCTACAAAAGCACTAGCCACATTGCTTAATGCTTCGGCGCCACTTACACGCATAATAAAGTTCATGGCTTTAGCTACCACAGCCACAATTTTTTGCATAATTCCAAAATGATAAAATAAAGCCACCAACACACAAACCAAAATAATAGTTGCTGTAACATTAAAGGCAAATACAAAACCACCGTTGGCAAAATCGGCCACACCGGTTGGGGTAGTAGCAGCCACACCACTGTATACAAAAGCAGCCCCTGCGCGTGCAAATTGTTCAATCTTACCCATACCTCTTCCTAATAATTGGAAAAAACTAGTGATTATAGGAATCTTCAAAATCAAAAAGCCAATGGTTAATTGAAGTAGCAAACCACTTCCCACCAATCGGTAGTTAATGTGCTTTTTATTATTGGAGAATAAAAAAGCAATCATTAAAATAATTACAATTCCAATAAGGCCTTGAAATCTGTCCATAGGGTTGATTTGAAATAGAAAGATAAAAAAAAATAGGCAAACTTTGCCTATTTTAAAACTCATTAGAAGTAGAGAAATACTACAAATGCGACTGTATCTTCTTATCAAGCACTGCTTTAGGCACTGCTCCAATTTGTTTGTCTACCACTTGACCACCTTTTACAAATAAGATAGCTGGGATAGAAGTGATACCAAAGTTCATACTTAAGGTAGGATTCACATCTACATTTACTTTACCAATATTTACTTTGCCTTCATACTGTGTTGCTAATTCTTCAATAACTGGTCCAATAGCTCTGCAGGGTCCGCACCATTCTGCCCAAAAATCAATGACAGTTAATTTATCGCTTTCCATTACAGTAGTTTGGAAATTGGCATCTGTGAATTCTAAACTCATATTTTATATTTTTATTTTGATTGTTTTATTAGTTCTGTTCTTACTAGATCAAAAATAGTTCCAAACCCTGATACCTGCCTATTTGACTTTTCCACTTTATAATTAGTCATTGGGGACAAATTATATGGCAGGCATTCGGACTAGGTGACCAAATTAACCTGCACGTTCAACTCGGGGTTACTGTCTAAGAATTGCACCAAATCATCGTTCATTAAAAAGCCTTTTTCAAAAGTGAGCAAACTAAAGGACAATTGTTCGGCGGGTTCAACAAAAGTCATTTTAAAGGAAGATTTACCTGGGTTTTGTTTTAAGTTCTTTTCAAAAAACTGAATCATTCCAGTATTGAGGTTGGCAGGGTGTAAGCTAATTTCAATAGATCTGGTTTGAACCTGCTTGACTGTTTCCAATAAGGACATTTGCACAATCTTAAATTCGAACTGATTGGATTGATTGTACCGGGTTCTAAAAGAGCCATTGATGAATATCTTTTGTCCAACTTCAAGGTAGTTTTGGAACTTCACATAGTCCTCGCTCCATAGTAAAAAGTCGGTTTTACCAGTGAAATCTTCAATAACAAAAGAGCCAAAGTTCTTACCCGTTTTGGTGACCCTATGCTGTACGTCGGTTATCAGGCCTGCCAATTTAAATTGTCTACCTAACTGATTGGGATACATACTCAAACTATCCCTTACCTCATTAAAAGAATTAATTGGAGTAAATTGATAATGACGCATTTCAAAGCCAAAATGATCCAGCGGATGACCACTCATAAACATACCCGTAATGTCTTTTTCGTGGTCTAGCTTTTCGGTCAAAGTCCATTCTTCACAAAGGGCCATTTTAGGGACCGGCACTTGCATGGCCGAGGGCAAATCGCCAAATAAGGTATTGGTGCTTCCTACATTAATAGACTGTAAGGCCTGGGCATAGCTAATTAATTTTTCCAATCCATTGGTTCTATCGCCGTCGGCAATGTTAAAATATTGAGCTCGGTGGTATTCGGGGAAACAATCAAAGGAGCCCGAATAAGCCAAACTCTCCAATGATTTTTTGTTGACAGATCTTGAAAGCACTCTTTTCATAAAGTCCACCATGTCTGTAAATGAGCCTGCTTTGGATCTTTCAGTAATAATGGTATCAATGGCTGCTTCACCTACGCCTTTTAATCCGCCCAAACCAAATCTAATTTCTCCTTTATTATTTACTGAAAAACCATTAAGTGATTCATTTACATCAGGCCCTAGTACTTTAATGGCCATTCTTTTACATTCTTCCATGAAAAAAGTAATCTTATCGATACTTCCTGCATGGTTTAAAACAGCCGACATGTATTCACCAGGGTAGTGCGCTTTTAAATAAGCAGTTTGATACGCTAAGTAGGCATAACAAGTAGAGTGTGATTTATTGAATGCATATTGCGCAAAAGCTTCCCAATCGGTCCACACTTTTTCTAATACATTTTCGGGGTGACCATTTTTTACAGCGCCTGAAACAAACTGCGCTTTCATTTTGTCCAAAACAGACTTCTGTTTCTTACCCATGGCTTTTCTTAAAACATCGGCATCGCCCTTGGTAAATCCAGCAATTTTTTGACTAAGCAACATTACCTGTTCTTGATACACCGTAATACCATACGTATCGGAAAGAATTTCTTCCATCACCGGCAAATCGTATTTAATTACCTCACGACCATGCTTACGCTCAATAAAATTGGGGATATACGCCATAGGGCCTGGTCGGTATAAGGCGTTCATCGCAATTAAATCGGCAAACTTATCTGGCTTTAAATCGCGTAAATGTTTTTGCATGCCCACACTTTCAAATTGGAAAGTGGCATTGGTTTCGCCGCGTTGGTATAAAGTAAAAGTTTTAGCGTCGTCCAGTGGAATTAAATCTAAATCAATGGTCACATCATGATTTTGTTTGATTAATTCTAAAGCCGTTTTTAAAATGGAAAGAGTTTTTAATCCCAAAAAGTCCATTTTAAGTACACCGGCTTCTTCAATTACACTTCCTTCAATTTGAGTTACCCATAAAGTAGAATCTTTGGCAGTAGCCACCGGCATAATTTCGGTTAAATCGCTTGGTGCAATAATGATACCTGCCGCATGAATACCAGTGTTTCTAATGGAACCTTCTAATCTTTCTGCTTCATGTAAAACAGCTGCACGTAAATCGTTGCCCTTGTATATTTCACGTAATTTTTTTACGTTATCAATGTCTTCTGGTTGATAGCCTTCCCTTTCTGCTAAAGATTTTTCTCCTTCTTTCACCGTGAGTGGGGCATGTAAACATCTATTCAATTCGGTGCCTGGTTTATCGGGCACTAATTTGGCTAATAAGTTACTTTCGGATAATGGTAAGTCCATTACACGCGCTACATCTTTAATACTACTTTTTGCAGCCATGGTTCCATAAGTAACAATTTGTGCTACCTGTTCTTTACCATATTTATCTACTACATAATCGATTACTTTTTGACGGCCTTCATCGTCAAAGTCCGTATCAATATCGGGCATGCTCTTACGATCTGGATTTAAGAAACGTTCAAATAGCAATTGATATTTAATAGGATCGATATTCGTAATACCAATACAATAAGCTACCACACTACCTGCAGCAGAACCTCTGCCGGGCCCTACAAACACGCCCATATTACGTCCTGCTTGTATAAAATCACTCACAATTAAAAAGTAACCCGCAAAACCCATGGTGCGAATGGTAAACAATTCAAAGTCGATTCTTTCTTGTAATTCGGTCGTAATTTCTGGGTATCTTTTATTCGCTCCTTCCCAAGTTAAATGCTTTAATAATTCCCATTGGTTCATATTGGCTTCCTTGTGAATTTGAAATTCCTTAGGAATAGGGAAGGCGGGAAGTAAAATGTCTTTTTTTAAATTCAGTACCTCTACTTTATCTACAATGGCATTGGTGTTGTCGATTGATTCAGGTAAATCGCTAAACAATGCGGTCATTTGTTCCTGGGTCTTAAAATAGAATTCGTTATTGGGGAATTTGAATCGTCTATTTTTTATTTGAATTTCATCATTTACAAAATCGTCAAAGCCAGGGGTGGCTTGTTTTTCTCCTGTATTAATACATAATAATATGTCGTGTGCATTCGCGTCATCCTCATTAATGTAATGACTATCATTGGTAGCGATAACATTTACTTTATACTTCTTAGCAAATTTCAATAATTGTGTATTGATAATTTCCTGCTCTGGAATTTGATGTCTTTGAATTTCGATATAATAATCTTCTCCAAAAATATCCAACCACCATTTAAATTCTTTTTCTGCAGCGGCTTCGTCTTGTTTTAAAATAGTTTGAGGTACATAGGCCCCAATACAACAGGTAGTAGCAATTAAACCTTCATGGTACTTGAGAATTAATTCTTTATCAATACGAGGGTACTTACTATACATGCCTTCTATATAGCCGAGGGAAGTAAGTTTAATTAGGTTTTGATAACCAATCGCATTTTTAGCTAATAATACTTGGTGGAAACGTTGGTCTTTCGCTTCTTTGGTAAATTGTTTAACATGCCTATCTTTTACTACATAAAATTCACAACCTACAATGGGCTTTACGATAGGCGCTAAAATGTCTTTGCCTTCTTTATCTTTTCCAATGACTTTTGTTTTTTTCCAAGCCTGACTCACAAACTTAAAAGCGCCAAACATATTACCATGATCGGTGATGGCGAGCGCAGGCATATTATCGCCAATGGCTTTATCGTACAAGCCTTCAATAGAGGCAGCGCCGTCTAAAAGTGAATATTGTGTATGAACATGTAAATGGGAAAAAGTAGGCATTGGGATTTGGGACTATGGGTACAAATATCGTTAAAAACAGGAGCTTCAACCGGCTTAATTTTCCACAAAAAAGAGGTTTAAAGGGCTATTTTCTAAAATTTTTGAAGTACTTGACTTAACTTGCCTCCGATGATAAAAAAGCAAGAAATTAAATTTTTATACCTAATGATAGGGGCAATTACCTTGGCTAGTTGTTCTACCCTTAAAAATGTATCCTCCAATATTAAATCAAGTTTTAATAAAGGGTTAACGGCTCAGCAAAACGATAACATTCAAAGTTCAATCACAGATACCAACTCCATTGATTTTTTAGAAAATATTTCAGTCACACCAGGCAATAGTTATATTAAAAATGGTGCGGGAAAGATGATTACTGAAAAGAAAAATGAAATGGCCACTAAGTATGATGCCATGCCTTCTAATTTGTCCGAAGGGGAGAAGCTTAATTGGTTGCAATTAAAATATTCCATTAGGATGGATATTGCAGTAGAAGCGATTACCAATATTCCGTTATTACAGAAAATAGATGAATGGTGGGGGACGCCTTATAGTTTAGGGGGCAGTAGTAAAAATGGGGTGGATTGTTCTTATTTTACTTTGGATGTGATGAAGGAAGTATATAAAGTAAATTTAAAAAGAACCGCTGCGGAACAATATGAACAAAGCGCTAAAATTGAATGGAATAATTTAAAAGAAGGGGATTTGATATTTTTTAAAGCCGAAGGGCGTAGGAATATTTCACACGTGGGTATTTATTTAGCCAACAATAAATTCGCCCATGCATCTACTAGTCAGGGGGTCACCATTAGTGACTTGGCCGATCCTTATTGGCAAAGAAGATTATACAGCTTAGGAAGGGTGGCTGCGCAGAACTAAAATTTACTTTCTTCCATTTTTACATAATAGTTGTCTTGGATAGCTTTTGTAAAATCATCAATATTAAAATTATCCATTTTAATTAATCTCTTTTTAGGTTCATAATCCATAGGTAATAGAGAGATGACCGTATTATTATAAAAAACATTCATAGGTAAGTTAAATCCAACCACACAATTTTTATATTGGTAGGTTAATATTTTTTGCGTGCTATCGTAATGGTAATTGAAAGTAGGGATTTGAGGATTCCTTAAATATTGATCAAATACTTTGCTAAAATTAAAATTAGATTGATTGGAAATATAATTTTCAACTTGTTGAGTACTTACAGTTTGATGATAAAAATCTTTATTTAATCCAATTAATATTTTTCTAAAAAGGCTATCATTGTTAATTGAATGTCTAATGGTTTGTATGATATTAGCGCCTTTGGCATACATATCCCCATTTCCTTTTTCATTAACACCGTAGTGGGAGATGATAGGAAATTTGTTTTGAATGCCTTTTCTAATGCCATTACAATATTCATTGCCAGCTTTAGCACCATAATAATAGTCTACATATAATATTTCAGAATAATTGGTAAAGCCTTCATGCACCCACATATCGGCAATGTCCTTAGTGGTAATATTATTGGCAAACCATTCGTGGCCACTTTCATGAACAATGATATAGTCCCAATTTTTTCCCCAACCTGAACCCGATAAGTCTCTGCCTAAATAACCATTTGCAAATTTATTGCCATAAGCTACTGCCGATTGATGTTCCATACCTAAATGCGAACTTTGAATTAATTGGTAACCATCTTCATAAAATGGATAAGGCCCCATCCAGTATTCAAATGCTTTAAACATTAATGGAACTTGGGTAAATTGTAATTTTGCTTTTTCTTCACTTTCTCTAAGTACCCAATAATGAATATCTAAATCGCCTTTTAATCCAGGGTATTTTTCATTCCATCCAATATAATCGCCAATGTAGGGAATGATGGTATAATTATTAATAGGGCTAGTTACTTCCCATGTAAAACTAGCAAGTCCATTATTTTTTGATTGCTTTTTCAATCGTCCATTACCAATGGCCATTAATGTATCAGGAACAATCATGGTTAAACTGGCTCCGTTATCGGGCTCGTCCGATTGAATGTCTTTACATGGATACCAAGCAGAGGCACCAATACCTTGACAAGCCACGGTCATCCATGGTTTGCCATTGGCGTCTTTTGTCCAAATCCAGCCACCATCCCAAGGGGGTTTGATGGCTTCAATAGGAATACCATGATAATAAATGGTCAATTGAAACGAAGTATTGATCGCTGGATGATCTGTTAGGTTGGCAATGGCTACATTATTAGAATGAGTAAAACTTAGGGTGCTGTTTATTTTATTGGAATTGGGGGTGCTATAAATAATGCTATCAATTATTAATGGCTGTTGTAAATCTATTTGAATGTCATTACTGGCTTTGATTACTTTGGCTGTCCAAGTTACATTTCCTTGGATACTTTTTGTATCAAAAAAAGGTTGTACTGTTATATCGTATTTCAAGATATCGAACCAATCGCGTTGGTCATTCAAACTTCCTCTGAGGGTATCGGCTTTGGTGAAAATGGGTTGAGCCATTCCAAAATTGGCAATGCAAAAAAGTAAAATGGCAAGTATTGATTTTTTCATGGTTGAAATTTATTTATTCCCCTTCTTTTTTCAATTTGTTCTTAAATACTTTTTCAAATTTTTCCAACTTAGGCCCAATCACATACCTGCAATACCCTTGATTGGTATTGTTGTTGTAATAATTTTGGTGGTAATTTTCGGCAGCGTAAAAGTTTTTGAAAGCTTCTATCGTAGTCACGATGGGCTTGTCCCAGGCTTTGGCAGTAGTTAATTCTTGTTTGTATTTTTCGGCTTCTTCTTTTTGATGGTCGTTTTGGTAAAAAATAACACTGCGGTATTGAGGCCCCACATCATTGCCTTGTTGGTTGGGGGTGGTTGGGTCATGTGTTTTCCAAAACACAGCTAAAACATCTGCTAAACTCACTTTCGTAGTATCAAAAATTATTTGACAAACTTCGGCATGACCAGTATTTTTATCACAAACCTGTTCATAGGTAGGGTTGTCTACAAATCCTCCGCTATAACCGCTGGTTACTTTTACTACGCCTTCTAATCTTTGATAAATGGCTTCTGTGCACCAGAAGCAGCCCGAACCTAGGATGATG
>CAMBEQ010000050.1 GCA_945865545.1 Sediminibacterium ginsengisoli
CCATCTTTGTAAGTTGCGGGAATTTTGGCCCATACAAACATGCCTACTTGTTGTTTTGAGTAGACACATTTTAAAACATCTAATAACTCGAATACTTTTTCGCGTCGTGCTGTATATATTTTGTTCACGGAGTCATACCAACTTTGATCTAGACTTAATGCCTTAGCAGCTACTAATTGCACGGGTAAAAACATACCACTGTCCATGTTGGATTTAAACCTAAGTATTTCATTGATTCTGTCTTCGGCAGCAATTAACATGCCTACTCTCCATCCTGCCATATTCTGACTTTTACTTAGAGAGTTTAATTCGATCACCACCTCTTTAGCCCCCTGTATAGATAATAAACTTTCAGGTTGATCATTTAAAATAAAGGCATAAGGATTATCATGACAAATCAATATTTGATGCTTTTTTCCAAAGGCAACTAATTTTTCAAATAGTTCTTTCGTTGGCCTTTGGCCTGTTGGCATATGCGGATAATTCACCCACATTAACTTGACTTTTGATAAATCTGATTTTTCTAAATTTTCAAAGTCAGGCGCCCAACTGTTATTGGCAGTCAACTCATAGTATAACGGGGTCCCTCCCGCTATTTTAACTGCACTTGAATAGGTTGGATAACCAGGATTTGGAATTAATACCTGATCTCCTTCATTTAAGTAGGTCATACATATATGCATGATCCCTTCTTTACTTCCCAATAGCGGAAGTATTTCAGTAGCTGGATTAATATCCTCTACTTGAAAGTATTTTTTATACCAATTAGCTATCGCCTCTCTTAAAATAGGCGAACCTTTATAAGATTGATAGCCATGTACATTTTCTTTTGTCGATTCTTCGTGTAAAGTTTTAATCACATCAGGATGTGGAGGTAAATCGGGACTGCCAATACCTAAATTAATGATCTGCTTGCCCGCTTTATTGAGTTCATCAATTTCGCGCAGCTTAGTAGAAAAATAATATTCTCCTATCCCTTCTAATCTATGTGCTACAGTCCAATTCATAATTACCCTTTTACAACTTTACCCTTGTTATACATGCCAAATATTTTAATACTATTGGTTAAAGATTTTACCTCCTCCAAAGTTTTTTCAATTTGTTTTTTATTTTCAAATTCTAAATCAGCATAAAAGCCATATTTAAATGTACTACCTGGTATGGGCATACTTTGCAACTTGCTTAGGTTAACATGACCTTGCGCAATTTTAGCCAATACATTAGCAAGTATTCCTCTGGAATGATTGGTTTGAAAATAAATGGAAGCCTTGTTTGGATTTTCAATCACAGTGTTAGCCCCTAGGGATTCCATCACTAAAAAACGAGTGATATTGTTTTTTAAAGTATGTATATCTGGCGCAGCTATCTCTAAATCATACATTTGGGCTGCTAGCTTACTAGCAATGGCTGCAGTATGTTTGCTTTTATTTTGATGCACCTGTTTCGCACTTAATGCCGTATCCTCCGACTCTACTAATTTCCAATTGTACTTTTCTAAATAATCTAAACATTGTAAAATAGCCATGGGATGGCTATGTACTTCTTTGATGTCCTCCAATTTCACCCCAGGATAGGTCAGTAAGTTTTGACTTATAGATAAATACACTTCTCCAATTACTTTCAATTTACTTTTTTGCAATAAATTGTAATTAGGTAAAATACTTCCCGCAATAGAATTTTCAATCGCCATGACGGCACCATCCGCTAATTTAGCATCTGCTCCAATTTGAACCACTTGTCTAAATGTATCACAAGCAATCACCTCCACTTTTTTACCAAAAAAATGCCTAGCTGCCACCTGGTGGAAACTTCCTTCATACCCTTGTATCGTTACCTTTTTATTCATAAAAAAAATCCCGGCTTTGTGGGCCGGGATTGTATATTTAGTTATTTCGTTTACGCTTTTACAAATACTACCCGGCTACTTTGGTTAAAGTAGAAATAAAAGAAAAAGTAGAACCAATTGTTAATATTTGCTTTCATCTTAAAACAAAGATAGGTTAAAATAGGGTATTCATCAAAATTGTTTCCAATTTTAGACCTAAAAACTAACAGATAGTCGTTTTTAAGGATTTGATTACAAGCTTAAAATCAGCGCCAAATTTGACTCAAACAGTAGTTATAAAAAAACCGCCCCGATAAATCGGAGCGGTTAAACGATTACTTGCCTTTCGAAAATCGTTCAATAACTGTTAGCTGGCAAGACAGGCTGGTTAACCAGCCTACCAACAGCTGAATTATTTATTTTGCAGCAGCTGTATCAACAGTTGCAGCAGCAGCAGTATCAACAGTTACAGCAGCTGTATCAACAGTTGCAGCAGCTGTATCAGTTGTAGCTTCAGTTGAAGCACCACCACAAGCAACTAGTGCAGCGATAGCGAAAATTGCGAATACTTTTTTCATTTGGATTTGTTTTAAATGATTAATTATACCCTTAATACGAAAACCTCAAAAAGGTAACCTTCCAGTATTTAAAAAATTAAAAAAGAGGCTATTTTGGGTTACTTTTGCCCCAATTAAGTATTAACCTATTGAAAGCTGAATTAAATGAACAAGCCCTTTTAAAGGGGTTAGCCAATAACGACTCCAAGGCGGTGGAAGCCCTCTATAAGAGTCATTTTAATATGATTCAGCACTTTGTTTTAAATAACAATGGCTCTTTTGATGACGCTAGAGATATTTTTCAGGAAGCAATGATTACCCTTTACGAAAAGGTTCAATCCAGCTCGTTTGTGCTAACCTGTCAAATTAAAACCTACCTCTTTTCCATTTGTAAGCATTTATGGCTTAAACGATTGCACCAAATGGATAAGTACAGTAGCCCGCTTAGTGTGCATGAAGAAAGTATTTCAGTAGATGAGGATATAGTTGCTTTTGAAAAGAAAGATGCTGCTTTTGCTATTATGGATCGAGCTTTAAATAGCTTAGGTGAACCTTGTAAAAGTTTGTTAGAAGGCTACTATATCAATAAAAAGGGGATGCAGGAATTAGCAAAGGATTTTGGTTATACCAATGCAGACAATGCAAAGAATCAAAAATATAAATGTTTGATGCGTTTAAAAAAGTTGTTTTTTACGCAATATAATATTGGAGATTAAGAAGATAGAAACAAGAATGAATTATGGAAGACATTAAATTACAAGAAACGATTGAGAAATATTTGACAGGCGACCTGTCTGCTCAAGAACGCGAATTATTTGAAGTTATTCGAAAAAATACACCCGAGATTGATCAAATGGTAGTGGAGCATAGCATGTTTTTACATCATATGGATTCTTACGCTAAAAGACGCCACTTCACTAAACTAACCGAAAAAACATTCCAACATTTATTAACTGCAGGCGAATGGACCGTAGACAATGCCCTGCCTTCCAATGCGAAAATGATTCAGTTATGGAATAAGTATAAAAAAGTGACCGCCATTGCCGCCTCCGTAGCTGGATTTATTGCCTTATCTACTTCTGCAATAATCATGTATTTCTCGCCAAGTTTAAATGGCAATCAATTATTGCAATTAAGCAAAGCCATTGAAGTTATTAAGAAAAATCAACAGGTTCAAGGGCATCTTTTAAATGAAGTAAAATCGAAAGTGCCAGAAAATGCAAAACTCATTAGCGGTGGTTCTGGATTTTTAATTGATCCCAAAGGCTTTATCATCACCAACGCTCATGTCCTTAAAGGAAATGGGGCCATCGTAATTAATAATCTTGGAGAAGAATTAAATGCGCATATTATTTTTACCGACAAAGACCTAGATCTTGCCTTATTAAAAATTGAAGACAAGGATTTTTCAGCACCTAAGTCTATCCCTTTTAGCATTCGTAAAAAAATGACCGATTTGGGTGAAGAAATTTTTACCTTAGGCTATCCAAGAAATGACAATGATATTGTTTATGGGAAAGGCTATTTAAGTGCTCAAACAGGTTTCGAGGGAGATAGCAGTTCTTTTCAAATTCAAATAAGTGCTAACCCTGGTTACTCCGGTGCTCCATTATTCAATGACAAAGGAGAATTAATAGGTATTATAAGCACAAGACAAAAACTAGCTGAAGGAGTTGCCTTCGCCATTAAATCAAATAAAATTATTGACTTAATTGCTTCCGTAATAGAGAAAGATGAAAAAACAGAAATAAAATTAAAAATTTCCAAAGGGAACTATTCTACTACAGCTAATAGGAAAGATCAAATTAGCAAATACAAACCTTATATTTTTAGCGTTCGTTCCTACAACTAATCCAAACAGCTACCAAAGATTAGGAGGATACACTTTATTAGCTACCAAAGTATCAATGCTTTCTTTTACTCCTGGGGCATCTTCTTTATAAGTTACCCCAAACCATTTTGCATTCGTTGGAATGACTTTTACCTCTCCTAGTCCCAATTCTTTAAATCGGCCAGCTACATAAGGTATATAAAATTCCGACTTTAACTCCTGCCCTTTTGTTTGTAAAAAATTAGCAAATTCTTGTTCACATAATTTTATAAATCCAGGAGCAAAACACATAAAATTCATACTTACTCTTGTATCCTCTTCTAATGGCGTTTCTACTCCATATTCTTCAAAAACAATTTGACCATTTTGTTTTCGATGAATATTGGTTCTTTCATGTATAGTAGTTAAATACCCTTGATCATTGATCGAACAAACCCCTCTACTCACAGTTCCATTTTCACTTAATGTATTCACTAACTCATACCCAAGTATACAACTGGTTGTTTCATTACATTCCTTAGTTAAAAAATTATAGGCTAATTCAAATGCCTCTTTGCCATAGTAATCATCGGCATTAATGATGGCAAAAGACTCTTTTACTTCCTCTTTACAACACAACAAGGCTTGTGCAGTTCCCCATGGCTTCACTCTATCAGCCGGTATCAAAAATCCTTCTGTAAATTTATCAAGGGACTGATAGACATAAGCTGTTTTGATCTTACCTGACAACTTTGGTTCAAATACATTTTTAAATGGCTCTGCAAAATCTTCCCTAATGATAAAAACCACTTTCCCAAAACCAGCATGAATGGCGTCGTAAATAGAATATTCCATGATGGTTTCGCCAGTGGGACCAAAACCTTCTGTCTGTTTCATGCTTCCGTATCTGCTTGCCATGCCTGCTGCTAAAATTACTAAAGTAGGTGCCATATTAAATCAAGATTTTTACAAGTTATTTAAATAGTATTTTTACCAAAAACACTAAAAATACATCGTGTAAATTTAACTGATTTTGATTAAATAGAAAAACATTGATTACAAAACCTACTATACAAGCTATTCACTCATTGAGCAAGAATAATTACGAAATAAGTATACTTAGATTGGACCAACTACACCCCATTGTAAGTGGCAATAAATGGTATAAGCTTAGGTATTATATAGAAGAAGTTTTACATAGCACCGCCCAAACCATTGCTAGTTTTGGCGGACCTTATTCAAATCACTTAGTCGCATTGGCTTTTGCAGCCCAAGAAAACAAATTGAAAAGCATCGGCTTTGTAAGAGCTAATCAAAACGAACCGATTACTCCAAGCTTACAAGAAGCCATTACTTATGGAATGAATTTAGAATTTATTGGCCGAACTCAATTTCAAGAAACTAAAAACGAATTACTCCAAAAAAATAAAAGCAACACTCATTCAACTACTTATTTCATTGACGAAGGTGGCTATGGAGCACTAGGCGCCAAAGGTGCTGCCACTATACTCAGTGTTCAAGACACCCGTTCTTTTGATTACATCCTTTGTGCTGTCGGAACGGGCACCATGCTAGCAGGCCTTATCAATGGCGCTGCCCCCAATCAAGCAATTATTGGTATCCCAATATTAAAAAATGAATTTAGTTTAGCGGAGGAAGTGGATGCTTTGGTAATTAACAAGCAAATCCCCTGGACTTTATTGCATGAATTTCATCATGGTGGATATGCAAAAACAAGCCCAGCTTTGTTTCAATTTATGAATGAATTATGGAACACGGAACAAATCCCAACAGATAGGGTGTATACGGGCAAATTGATTTTTGCAGTTAACCAATTAATCCAAACCCATTACTTTAAACCCAATAGCAAAGTATTAATTATTCACAGCGGGGGTTTACAAGGAAATCGATCTTTACCAAAAGAAACATTGGTTTTTTAAGCACTCATTAACTCGCAATCAAAAATCAATGCAAAGTGTTTTTTGATTTTCTCTTTTGCTTCTTCAAAATCTACCTTAAAGCCCAACTCCTTTTCTAAGGAAGTCACCGCTTTCCCTTGTATTCCACAAGGCACTATTAATTCAAAGTGAGATAAATCGGTATTTACATTTAAGGCAAAGCCATGCATGGTAATCCATCTACTACATTTTATTCCCATGGCACAAATTTTTCTAGCCATAAATGGATCCTCAGGTTGCAACCACACCCCTGTTTCTCCTGCACTTCGTTCTCCCTTTAATCCATATTCTGCCATCACATTAATAATCACTTGTTCTAAACTTCTTAAATACCAGCCTAAATCTGTTTTAAATTTATCCAAATCTAATATAGGATACCCTACTACCTGTTGTAAACCATGATAAGTGACATCTCCCCCTCTATTGATATGAAAAAACTCAATGCCCAAATTTTGAAGCTGCTGTTCTGAAATCAATACATGCTCCCTTTTACCACTTTTACCCAATGTAAACACGGGTGGATGCTCTACCATCAACAATCTATGCTCTGTGGCTGTTTTGCTTACCTCTTCCTCGTTTTGTCTGGCAGCCCACTTGATTTGTGTATTTTTCAACAACAAAGCCTCTTGATAATCCCAAGTAGGTTGATAGGAAAGAATGCCTAAATCTTCGAATACCACTTTTTGCTGCATGAAGCAAAGTTACAAACTAAGCCGCAATATCTTACTTTTGCAACATGTCTGAAGAACAAGATCCAATACAAGAAGAAAATAACGAGTCCCTATATGAACGATCTACTTTTATAGTAGACAAGGGACAGGAGCCTACCCGTATCGATAAATGGGTGCAAGCGCGCATTGAAGGCATTACTAGAAATAAATTGCAAAATGGCATTGACGCCGGATTTTTAACTGTCAATGGCAAAGTGGTTAAAAGCAATTACAAAACAAGACCAGGAGATGAGGTCGTGTATTTAAGTATGGTTAATCCAGAATATACCGAGCTTAAGCCAGAAGAGATGTTTTTGGATATTATATATGAAGACGAGGCCGTTATGGTGATTAATAAACCTTCCAATATGGTCGTGCATCCTGGTATTGGAAACTATACAGGAACTTTATTAAATGGTGTGGTGCATCATTTGCTTTCACAAAATCCAGCGCTAAATGAGGAACTGTTACCCCGTTTTGGATTGGTACATCGAATAGATAAAAATACAACCGGTTTAATTGTACTCGCTAAAACGCCCGAAGCAGCCAGCCACTTAGCCAAACAATTTTTTAATCATACCGTAGAAAGAAAATACGTTGCCTTAGTTTGGGGTGATATGGAACAAGAGGAAGGAACCATTATAGCCAATATTGCTCGACATAAATCAAACAGAAAAATGTTTGATGCTTATCCGGATGAAGAAATTGGAAAACATGCTATTACTCACTTCAAAGTTATTGAGCGCTACAATTATGTAAGTTTGGTTTCCTGCATTCTTGAAACAGGAAGAACACATCAAATAAGAGTACACATGAAACATATTGGTCATACACTTTTCAACGATTTCGAATACGGTGGAGATAAAATTTTAAAAGGAACTATTTACACCAAATACAAACAGTTTGTAGACAATTGCTTTGAAGCTTGCCCAAGATGTGCACTTCATGCACAAACATTAGGCTTTGAACATCCTACTACTGGTAAGAAAATTGTTTTTGATAGCCCCTTGCCTGCCGACATGCAAGCAGTGATAGAAAAATGGAAAAATTATAAGGCTGCTGCGCATCAATAAATAGCAATCACAACTATTTATTGATTTGTCTACTCCACTTCAAATACAACTTAGAAAAGGTATAGCCAAGAGTTAAACCGATGAGGGATCCCGCCAATACATCTAATGGATAATGTACGCCTACATAAATTTGTGCGTAAGAAATTAAGCCTGCCCATAAAAAAAATAAATAAGTATATTTCTTAAATAAGGGTTGCAAAGTCATAAAAATAAACATGGCTAATCCAAAATGATTGGCTGCATGAGAAGAAGTGAAACTAAAACTACTTGGACATCCCCCAATTAATAATTTAACTTGATGCAACATAGCAGGATCGGCACAAGGTCTTAATCGATGTATCAATGGCTTGAAAAAAAAGCTACTCACTTGGTCGGTCATTGAAATAGTAATGGCAACAGCAAGTACCCATTTCCAGGCAGTCCATCCCCAACTATAAAACAAATACACCAATAATGCCAGATATAAAGGAAACCAATTTTCCGAAGTTCGCATCCAAGGCAAGACTGAATCAAAGAAAGGGCTGGTCCAGCTTCCATTAATTAACTCAAATAAGGATTGATCCCCCTTCACAATGGATGCCCAAAAGTCTTGTATCATATCATAAAGATACAAGGAAGTGTAAAAATTTAAAGTAAATTTGTCCAACCAATTTTAAAGTAAAAAGAGTAGCTATGCCACTTATTAAGAGTATTTCTGGATTTAGAGGCACCATTGGAGGCCAACCCAATGATAACCTCACGCCTATTGACATTGTCAAATTCGCCTCTGCCTATGGCAGTTGGTTAATCAATAAAGCCCCGGGCAAAAAAAAGGTGGTGGTTGGCAGAGATGGAAGAATAAGTGGAGAAATGGTGGAGGCCTTGGTAGAACAAAGCTTATTAGCTTTAGGCATTGACGTCATCCATTTGGGATTAAGCACTACCCCTACTGTTGAAATGGCTGTGGCTTTTGAAAAAGCTGATGGAGGAATTATTATCACTGCCAGCCACAACCCAAAACAATGGAATGCTTTAAAATTATTAAACGAAAAAGGAGAATTTGTAAGTGCAGAAGAAGGTAAAACAATATTAACCCTTGCAGCCAATGAAGACTTTAAATATGCCGAAATAGACGAATTAGGGAAAGTGATTGCCGATAACCATAGCTTAGAAAAACATATTGAAGCCATTGTCAAAAATCCTTTGGTAGATATTAAAGCCATAGGATTCGCAAATTTTTCCGTAGTGGTAGATGCCATCAATAGCTCTGGCGCTTTTGCTGTACCAGAATTATTGAAAGCCATTGGAGTAAACAATATCACAGTTTTAAATGCGGAGATGAATGGAGAGTTTGCTCATAATCCAGAACCGCTCAAAGAGCATTTAACTGAATTGTGTGCTACGGTTTTAAATAAAAAAGCACATTTAGGCATAGCAGTTGATCCCGATGTAGACCGTTTGTGTTTTGTAAGTGAGGATGGTAATTTGTTTGGAGAAGAATATACTTTAGTAGCTGTAGCAGATTACATTTTACAAAATAAAAAAGGAAGTACCGTAAGCAATCTTTCTTCGACCAGAGCATTAAGAGATATTACCGAAAAAAACGGATGCACTTATTTTGCAAGTGCTGTTGGCGAAGTAAATGTGGTGAATAAAATGAAAGAGCAGCATGCAGTAATTGGTGGTGAAGGAAACGGTGGTATTATCGTGCCAGATTTACATTATGGAAGAGACGCACTCATTGGCATTGCCTTATTTTTAACGCACTTGGCTAAATCTAAATTAACCGCTTCTGCTTTAAGAGCCAGTTATCCTGCTTATTTTATGAGCAAGAAAAAAATTGATCTTCATGCCAACACTTCCTTACCCAATATTTTTACCACACTTGAAAATAAATTTAAAGCTTTCCCCATTAATAAAGAGGATGGGCTAAAAATTGATTTTGAAAATGAATGGGTACACCTTAGATCTAGCAATACAGAACCCATTATACGCGTATATACGGAAGCGCCATCACAAGCCAGCGCAGACAAATTAGCATTGGATATTATTTCAATAATTGAAACAATTAAGTAATTTAGCCAGATGGATAGAATTTATTTCGATAACGCCGCAAGTACCCCGCTAGATCCAGTGGTGTTGGAATCCATGATGCCCTTTTTAAGTGAGCAATTTGGTAATCCCTCTTCCATTTACAGCTATGGTCGTGAAACAAGAATGGCCATTGAACAAGCCAGAAAATCTGTCGCAAAAAATTTAGGTGCTCGTCCAGCTGAAATATTTTTTACCAGCGGTGGCACCGAAAGCAGTAATACCATCCTTCGTGCTGCAATTGAAAATTTAGGCTGCACGCATATTATCAGCTCTCCCATTGAGCACCATGCCACATTGCATACTGTACAACATTTGGCTAAAAAAGAAGATGTCCAATTAAGCTTCGTAAATATTTTACCTAATGGTCATATTGACCTCACTCATTTGGAGGCCCTTTTAAGTAATAATACTGAAAAGACGATTGTAAGCATTATGCATGCCAACAATGAAATTGGAAATATGATTGATCTTTTTGAAGTAGGATCAATTTGCAAAAAACACAATGCCTATTTTCATAGTGACACTGTACAAACAGTAGGTCATTTTAGTTTTGATTTAAGCCATACCCCGGTCGATTTTATTACTGGTGCCAGCCATAAATTTCATGGACCAAAAGGGATTGGGCTATTGTACATTAATGAAAATATTAAAATTGATCCATTTATCCATGGTGGTGCCCAAGAAAGAAATATGAGGGCTGGTACTGAAAATGTGTACGGCATTGTCGGCTTTGCAAAAGCACTTGAAATAGCAACGACGAATTATGAAAAAGACAGCGAATATATCCAGTCTCTAAAAAAGTACCTATACGATTTATTAATCGAAAAAATTCCTGGAACAAGCTTTAATGGTGATCCTTTTGGAAAATCCTTATACACTTTATTAAGTGTGAATTTCCCAAAATCGGAGAAAACCGAAATGATTTTATTTAATTTAGACATTCATCATATTTGCGCCAGCGGTGGGAGCGCTTGTTCAAGTGGAGCGCAGCAAGGCTCCCATGTGATTCAAGCCCTTAACAAAGAAAGTCAATTGGCCACTATCCGCTTTTCTTTTTCAAAGCACAATACAAAGGCCGAAATTGATAAAGTAGTGAAAACATTAGCTAGTCTCTTATAAAAAAAGCAGGGGCACTTTTTCAGTACCCCTGCTTCTATAAATCAACTACTCAATTTTACTTTTTCTTCACTGCAAAATCTTGTTCCATTTTTGTAAGAGCAGCTATTATTTGATAACAGGTTAAAGCATCTTGTACAAAAGAAGCTTGTTTGTTATTTAAATTACTTGGCTTATTTTGATAAGCATTCTCAATACTTTGCTGAAACTGGTCTTCATTCATAGACTCCCCTAGTGACTTATAATACACTATTTCTTGTTTTAAATCTTTCATAACCGAAGCAGAAACTTTTTTTGCAAGATCCAGCTCTCCAGATGCATAACAAGCTTGTAAAAACAAATAAGAGAAATAATTATGCTGATTCCCTCTATTGGAAGTCATTCCATAAGGGAAACTTTTTTCATTGGTCTCAGAGTCCATTTTTCTCAATACTTGTCTAGCACTATCTAATTTACCCTCGGCAACTAAAGCTTGAGCAATTTGAGCAACCGTCAAACGTATAGAATTCAAATGACGTCTGTTTTCTTCATCATAGTATACCGTTGGGTTTTTTGCGTTACCAAATGTAAACTTGGTCATAACATTGGTATAAGAAGTAGCTGCATCAATGTTTTGACCTTCTACAGGCACTAGCAAATAAGACATGCCTGTTTGACGAACATATTTCTCTAATCCTAATTCCTTTAGTTCCTGTGTTGAAGTAAAACAAATAGGTCTTTTAAATTGAGAGGTGGCTATAATGGCATAAATAGCTAATTCGTTTTTTAATAAGTATTGTCTATTAGGATTGAAATCAATGAGTAATTCATTGACAATTTTATCGGTAGGTTTTGCAATGCCCGAAGCCAAGGCAAATTCTTTGTTAACAGGTACTTTAAATTTATGTGTTGGAAAAATATTCACTGGACCCTCTTGTGTAGAAGCTTGATATTTTCCAGAAGGATCTGCTACCACATACCTTAAAACTGAATCTAAATTATGATAAGTGCTTTCTCCAAAATCTGGCAATGCATTGTAATAGGCTACATTTAATTTATTACCAAATACTTGTTCATCGGTGAATATCACATCAAACTTATCACTCTTGTTTACTTTATACCTCAACTCTTTCATATACCAATCCGAGCCTAATAAACTATTGACCACTACTCTAACATCAGGACGAATTCCTTCCACCTCTTGTGCATACCATAATGGATAAGTATCATTGTCTCCAAATGAAAATAAAATAGCATTAGGAGGGCAACTTTCTAAATAATTACGCGCTAAATCACGTGGCAAAGTTTTTTGACTTCTATCATGATCATCCCACTCTTGCTGTGCCATTAAAGCAGGTACTGCTAAAAATGAAATTACAGTAGCAGCAATAGCCGCCATTTTTTTAGACATTATCTTTTCAATCCAAACAGCTAATTGCAATACCCCAAGGCCAATCCAGATAGTAAATACATAAAAGGAACCTACATAAGCATAATCACGTTCACGTGGTTGCAAGCTTTGCTGATTTAAATACATCACAATGGCAATGCCTGTAAAAAAGAATAATAAGCCGGTTACAATTAAATCTTTTTTATTGTTTTGGTATTGGAATATAAACCCAATGATACCTAACAAAAAGGGGAACATGAATAAAGTATTATGTGCTTTGTTTTGATTATTTATAGAATCGGGTAACTTAGATTGATCTCCGAAAAATAA
>CAMBEQ010000051.1 GCA_945865545.1 Sediminibacterium ginsengisoli
GAAGCTTTTGATAAAATAGCAAAATTGTTAGGATTGCCTTATCCCGGTGGCCCATTCTTAGATAAGTTGGCAAAATTGGGAAACCCAAACTCTTTTGTTTTTGCTAAACCACATGTACCTAATTTAGATTACTCATTCAGTGGTTTAAAGACAAGTGTTTTATACTTTTTACAAAAACAAAGCCCAGAATTTGTACAAGAAAATTTAAATAATTTATGTGCTTCTGTGCAATACACCATTGTAGAAATTTTAATGAAGCAGCTAAAAAAAGCTATTCAAATAACGGGTATTCATCAAGTTTGCATAGCCGGGGGAGTGAGTGCGAACAGTGGGTTAAGACTAGGGGTGGAAGCATTGGGCATCAAAACTAAATCAACCATTTATTTACCTGCTTTTCAATATTGTACCGATAATGCCGCAATGATTGCCATGTCGGCGCATTATAAATACCTAGAAGGTGATTTTGAAAATTTATCAGTATCGGCTAGCGCTAGAGCTCATTGGTAAATTAAAAAAGAGTAACTTTGCAGCCTCAAAAATAGTTCAATAATGATCAGTGCTAGAAACGTCACCTTAGCCTATGGTAAAAGGGTTTTATTTGATGAAGTTAATATTAGCTTCACCAAAGGAAATTGTTATGGTATCATTGGCGCCAATGGTGCTGGAAAGTCTACTTTTTTAAAAATATTAAGCGGGGAAATTGAACCCAATAAAGGCACGGTCGAAATAACGCCTGGAGAAAGAATGGCCGTGTTAAAACAAAATCAATTTGAATTTGATGAGCAAACTGTTTTGAACACTGTTTTAATGGGTCATAAAAGAATGTGGGAAGTAATGCATGCAAAAGATGCTTTATATGCTAAAGAAGATTTTACCGAAGAAGATGGACTTAAAGCTGGTGAAATGGAAGCTGAATTTGGGGAAATGGGTGGATATGAATCTGAAAGTAATGCGGCTAGTTTATTAAGTGACTTAGGGGTGAAAGAATCTATGCACCAAGATTTAATGAAAGATATTCCAAGCAATTTTAAACTTCGAGTTTTATTAGCGCAATCTTTATTTGGGAATCCCGATATCTTATTATTAGATGAGCCTACCAACGGATTGGATATCGAAACCATTGGATGGCTAGAGAATTTTTTAGCCGATTATCAAAATATAGTATTAGTAGTAAGTCACGATCGTCACTTCTTAGATACAGTATGTACGCACGTTTCAGACGTTGACCGTTCTAAAATAAAAACATTCACAGGAAACTATTCTTTCTGGTACGAGTCGTCTCAATTAATGGCACGTCAAATGTCGGACAAGAATAAAAAGAATGAAGATAAGCGTGCTGCCTTATTAGATTTTATTGCGCGTTTCTCTGCCAATGCAAGTAAGAGCAAGCAAGCGACCTCTCGTAAAAAAGCTTTAGAGAAATTAACCATTGAAGAAATCGAACCTTCTAATAGAAAATATCCAGGTATTATTTTTCAACCACTACGTGAAGTGGGCAATCAAATTTTGAATGTCGAAAAATTAAAAAAAGAAGTGGATGGTCGTGTGCTTTTCAAAGACGTTTCTTTTTCAGTAAGTAAAAATGATAAGATTGCTTTTTTAAGTAGAGACCCTTTAGCAATTACTTATTTCTTCGATATTATTAATAACAATGGTAAAGCAGATGGTGGAAGTTACGAGTGGGGAACCACCATTACGAGTGCTTATTTACCTATGGAACATAATAGCTTTTTTAATGAAGCTTATACTTTAATGGATTGGCTTAGACAATATGTACCTACCCATGTAACGGATGCCGATGAGCCTTTTATTAGAGGGTTTTTAGGCAAGATGTTGTTTAGTGGGGATGATGTATCCAAAAAGACCAATGTCTTAAGTGGGGGAGAAAAAGTACGCTGTATGGTGAGTAAAATGATGCTTCAAAACCCAAATGTGGTTATTTTGGACCAACCTACGAACCATTTAGACCTTGAAAGTATCCAAAGCTTTAACGAAGGCTGTCAAAACTACCCTGGTGTGGTATTAATCACTTCTCATGACCATACTTTTATGCAAACAGTGGCCAATAGAGTCATTGAAATTACCCCCAAAGGGATCATAGATAGATTGATGACTTTTGATGAATATATGGAGGATAAAAGGGTGCAAGAACTAAGGGCAGAAATGTATGCCTAAGGCTTCCAAAATGCCTTATATTGAAATGAAAACCAACATTTTAGCCTTTTTTAATCTTTATTGAGGTAAAAGGTCAAAAAAACACAAAAATAAATGGGAAGGTATTTGTTATTTACTTACCTTTGCCGTCCGTAAAAAATAATTTCTCATGGCTAGAGTATGTCAATTAACAGGAAAGAAGCCGATGTCTGGAAACAGTGTTTCTCATTCCAACATCAAGACGAAACGTCGTTTCCTTCCAAATTTGCAAAAGAAGCGTTTCTACTTCATAGAAGAAGACCGCTGGATCACTTTAAAAGTATCAACAGATGCTATTAGAACCATCAATAAAAATGGTTTGGCTTCTGTAGTTAAAGATCTTAGAGCCCAAGGCGATAAGATATAATCAATCAAATCAAGTATAACTTATAATATACCATCATGGCAAGGAAAGGAAACAGAGTTCAAGTGATATTAGAGTGCACCGAGCACAAGACTACTGGTTTACCAGGAACTAGTCGTTATATTACTACAAAGAACAAAAAGAACACCCCAGATCGTTTGGAGTTCAAGAAATACAACCCAATTTTGAAAAAAGTAACAGTTCATAAAGAAATTAAATAATCATGGCAAAATCAGCTTCTAAAAACGCGAAAGTAAAGGATTTAAAGGCTTCAGCTGAAGCAAAAAACTGGACTAAAGTAATTAAAGCTATTCGTAGTCCTAAAACAGGCGCTTATACTTTTAAAGAGAATATTGTGCACAAAGACCTTGTTAAAGAATTTCTTGCTGCAAAGTAAAAATCTTCAACTTTACTAATAAACTAGTATTTCCGTTTTAAAATTTTTAACTCCCGCCTCGTTTCATCGTGGTGGGAGTTTTTCTTTTAAATATTGACTAAATTTACAACATGAGCTTTTTAGGAAAATTATTTGGGAAGAAAGAAAAAGAAACCCTTGATCAAGGGTTGGAAAAAACCAAACTAGGTTTTCTAGAGCGTATTTCAAAAGCCATCATTGGAAAAACTTCAGTGGATGAGGAAGTACTAGATCAATTGGAAGAAGCTTTAATTGGAGCAGATGTGGGTGTAGATACGACCCTTGCCTTAATTGAGAAAATTCAAGAAAGAGTTAAGAAGGACAAATATGTATCCACCGTAGAATTGAATAAAATTTTACATGAAGAAATTGTATCCTTATTAGTAGATGCGCCTACTAATCAATTAGGTTTTATTCCTCCATCCAATATACAACCTTATGTAATTTTAGTAGTAGGCGTTAATGGGGTAGGCAAAACTACTACCATTGGCAAATTAGCACATCATTATAAAGAAGCGGGTAATGAAGTGATTTTAGGTGCTGCAGATACCTTTAGAGCAGCAGCAGTAGACCAGTTAACTATTTGGAGTGAAAGAGTAGGTGTACCCATTGTAAAACAAAATATGGGCTCAGACCCTAGTGCAGTTGCTTTTGATACCATCCAGTCGGCCATTGCAAAGAATGCATCGGTGGTTATTATAGACACCGCTGGAAGATTGCATAACAAAGTACATTTAATGGATGAACTCAATAAAATAAAAAGAGTCATACAAAAACAGTTACCAGATGCTCCACATGAAGTTTTATTGGTTTTAGATGGTTCTACTGGACAAAATGCGTTAGAGCAAGCGAAACAGTTTATGGCAGTAACCCAAGTAACGGCACTCGCTATTACAAAACTTGATGGCACTGCAAAAGGTGGGGTAGTATTAGCCATTGCTCATCAATGTAAAATTCCTGTAAAATATATTGGTGTAGGAGAACAAATAAAAGATTTACTTTTATTTGATAAAGATGAGTTTGTAGATTCTTTATTTAGTTTAAATAAAAAATAACTATTCGGATTATTTGAGTGTATAACGAACTGCTATACCCCCTTGATTTTTGAAATAGCCTTGTATAATACTAAAAGAAGGTTGCCAATCAATACTCACATTTAATGGTGAATTTTTAACCTTATAATCAAGTCCAATGATGCCATCAAATCCAACTGAGATATTAGATTTGTCTAGGGTATTATTTTTCTTTCTCCACTCCTCGCTCCAAATACCTAAATGACCTCCATAACCAATATACCAGGACAATTGATTGTCCTCTTTAATTGGGGTATGTATTTCATTTAAAATGGATAGCCAAAAACCATCCAGGGTGATATATCCTGATGCTTCAATGGCTTTATTCAGCTTATAAAAACTTTTATAGGATAAAGCACCGGGGTACATTTTTACACCAATGGCTTTTGTATATCCATCTGCATACAAATGTAAACTTCTATTGACCGGGGTGTCTAATGTAAAATCTTGAGCTATTAATTTTTGGAAAAGCAATAAAGTAAATAAAGTAAATAATAAATGCTTTTTTATCATTTGGTTCCAGTTGGGGTATACAAATTTAAGGGGAATTATTAAACATCAACTGTTTAATAAATGCTAATTTTTTTTAAAACTTGCTTTAGCAGGGGTAGGGAATCTTCCGAAATATGATTAGGTTTGTAGTATGCATAGTTTTCAAGAATTAGTAGTTTCCTTTAATAAGGGTTTTGATACCAATCATTTCCCTTCAAGTCCTGCTACCTTATATGAACCTAGTGAATATTTTCTTAGCATTGGGGGCAAAAGAATAAGGCCTGTATTATGTTTATTAGGTAATGAGTTATTCAATGACATTCATGAGGACGCCTATCATTTAGCTCACGCTGTTGAATTATTTCATAATTTTTCATTGGTACATGATGATATAATGGATGACGCTTCACTTAGAAGAGGAAAAGCTACAGTCCATACAAAATATGACAGTAATACAGCAATTTTGGTAGGTGATGTAATGTTGGTTAGAGCCTATGAACATTTGCAAAAAATAAAATCATCTCATTTATCTAAGATTTTAGAATTGTTTAATACTACTGCCAAAGAAGTTTGTGAAGGACAACAATTGGATATGGATTATTCAACAATGGATAAGGTGACTATGGATGAATACATCCATATGATTACTTTAAAAACATCTGTATTATTAGCAGCTAGTTTAGAAATGGGAGCCATTATTGGTGGAGCAAGTGCTTCCAATTGTAAACATTTATACGAATTTGGTAAAAATATTGGCATTGCCTTTCAAGTGCAGGATGATTATTTAGATGCCTATGGTGATGCAGCACTATTTGGAAAAGAACCAGGAGGAGACATTAAACAAAATAAGAAAACATTTTTATTAATTCACGCATTAGAAGTAGCTAATCCAACTCAAAAATTGGCATTAGAAAACTTATTAAAAGCAAATACGGAAGATAAAGTGGAGAAAGTACTTGCTATTTTTAAAGAATGTGAAATTGAAACTTGGGCAGAAAATAATAAAGCTAAGTACCTTAAAAAAGCATTTGAACATTTAGAAGCTATAGCAGTTACAAGCGAACGTAAAAAACCTTTGATAGAATTAGCGAATTATTTAATGAATAGAAATCAATAACCCATTGCTGATGATGAATTTATTTAGGAAGAAATCAATTGATAAAATTCAAGAAGAGGCAGCTTTAGGATTGTCTGATGGACATAGTGCCAACGGATTAAAAAGAGTTTTAGGGGTGAGGGATTTAACATTTATGGGTATTGCTGCTGTTGTGGGTGCAGGTATATTTTCAACCATTGGTACTGCTGCTTTTCATGGCGGCCCCGGCATTTCTTTATTATTTGTCATTACCGCTATTACCTGTGGGTTTAGTGCATTATGTTATGCCGAGTTTGCAAGTAGGGTGCCTATTGCAGGGAGTGCTTATACTTATGCTTATGTTACTTTTGGAGAATTAATTGCTTGGATTATTGGATGGGCTTTAATATTAGAATATGCTATTGGAAATATTGTAGTGGCCATTAGCTGGAGTGGTTATTTTGTCAATTTATTGGAAGGTTTTCATATACATCTTCCAGGTTGGCTATCTACCAATTACGACCAAGCACAACAAGGATATGAGGAAGCTGTAAAACATTTAGCAACAGGAGGTACTCCTGAGACTTTTAGTAAATTAGCACGAATAGGGTATGAAGCCATCAACCATGCTCCTATGATTGGATCTTGGAGAGTCATTTTAAATATACCTGCATTTATCATTGTTGCTTTAATTACAATATTAGCCTATATAGGAATTAAGGAAAGTAAAAAGAGTACCAATTTTATGGTCATCTTTAAAATAATAGTAATTGTATTTGTGATTGTATTAGGATTCTATTATGTGGATACTAAAAACTGGGATCCATTTTTACCCAATGGGTTTACTGGGGTTTTAGCAGGCGTATCGGCTGTCTTTTATGCTTATATTGGATTTGATGCTATTTCTACCACTGCCGAAGAATGTAAAAATCCCCAAAGAGACTTACCAAGAGGGATGATATATTCATTGGTTATTTGTACCGTCCTCTATATTTTAATTGCATTGGTTTTAACGGGGATGGTCAATTATACTGAACTAAAAGTGGATGATCCTTTGGCATTTGTTTTTGAAAGACTAGGCTTACACAAAATTGGCTATATTATTTCTATAAGTGCTGTAGTAGCAACGACCAGTGTATTATTGGTATTCCAATTAGGTCAACCAAGAATTTGGATGAGCATGAGTAGAGATGGCTTGTTACCAAAGAAATTTTCTAAAGTTCATCCTAAGTTTGGCACACCAGGCTTTGCTACTATTATTACTGGAATTTTTGTAGGTATTCCCTCTTTATTTATGTCTATCAGTCGTATGACCGATTTAACTAGTATAGGTACTTTATTTGCTTTTGTATTGGTATGTTTTGGCGTATTAGCATTGCCTAAGCTAGCGCCATCTGGTATTAAACAAGCGTTTAGGTTACCTTATATTAATGGGAAGTTTATTATTCCTATCCTTTCTATCATTTTTATTTATTTTGCAAAATATAGAATACAAGAGGATCTTGCTAATTTTTCTATTCATCATTTTCAACAATTTCTATTCTTACTATTTATTGCTATATTAATTGGTGTTTCAATTTTAACATTTATACATCAGTTTTCTATCATTCCTATTATTGGCGCTTTATGCTGTTTGTATTTAATGATAGAAATTCCCCCTGTAAGTTGGGCTTGGTTTTTTATCTGGATGGCCATTGGACTTGTTTTGTATAGTTATTATGGAAGAAAAAATAGTTTATTGTCTAAAGATAAAAACGTTTAATAAAATCCTTTATGAAGTATCAGGTAGGGGATGAAATTCTAGTTATACATACTAATGAAGAAGGCCGTATTGTAGAAATCATGAACGAGGAAATGGTTATGATTGAAGTAAGGGGCGTAAAATTTCCAGCTTACATGAATCAAATTGATTTCCCCTATTTTAAAAGATTTACAGAAAAGAAGTTATTTCCAGAAAAAAAAGCCCCTCAGAAAATTTTTGTAGATCAAATTCCAAAAGAAAAGATTCAAAAAAATGATGCTAAAGAAGAAGAGGGGGTATTGCTTAATTTAATTCCAAAATTTAGTTTAGATGATTTTAATGACGAAATAGTGGAAAGCATAAAAATATACTTATCCAACAGAACTAGAGTGGGCTATCGTTTTATTTATGAGCAAGCATTTTTAGGAGCTGTTGATTTTTCAATAGAGTCCACTATTGCTCCTTTTACTGATTTTTATATTCATGATTTCCCTTTTTCTTCCGTAAATGATAGTCCAAGTTTTGCTATTGATTTTTCTTTAATGGAACCACATAAAAAAAAGGCGGTACATTTTGAAACACAATTAAAGTTAAAACCTAAACAGTTGTTTCAAAAAGTAGAAACATTGAAGGAAGAAAACAAAACCACCATCAGTTACCCCTTATTTGAAACTTACCCTGATAAAGTCGAAGACAACCATATTGCCATAGATGTTTTAAGAAATGCAGGCTATAAAGTATATGATGCTAGTAAAATCAAACAAAATATTCCAGCTGCTCGAACTGTGATTGACTTACATATTGAAAAAATAATGGATCAACACAGTCATTTAAGCAATGCCGAAATATTACAATTCCAATTAGATGAATTTGAGAAATGGTTGGAACTAGCCCAACTAAATCATTTACCTTCTATGGTCATCATTCATGGAGTTGGGAAAGGTAAATTGAAAGCAGAAATACACGACTTATTAAAAGTTAAAAATGGCGTCAAGCAATTTATTAATCAATATTCTGATTTTTATGGCTATGGCGCTACGGAAGTTTTTTTTGAGTACTAATGGGTAGTTGTTACGGGCTTTATTTATTGTTTAGAGCCAATTGATTACCAAATTATATTTTCCTACCTTTGCACTACTACAAACCCGAACTATCGTGGTAAGCAATTACCAAGGAAAGTCCGGACAGCATAGGGTAACCCACCGGTGAATAGCCGGCGCCCCAGCAATGGGGCAGAGAAAGTGCCACAGAAAATAACTACCTCGCAAGGGGAAAAGGTGAAAACGTGCGGTAAGAGCGTACGGATAAGACAAGTAATTGTTTTATAGGGTAAACCTTGGGTGCTGTAATGCCACGTAAAGGAGCGCTTAAGAACTACTCGTTCAAGTTCCAGGGTAGGCAGCAAGACCCCACCAGCAATGTTGGGGCTAGATAAATGATAGTTTAGAAACAGAATCCGGCTTATGAGGCTTGTAGTATTTTTTTACAAAACAGAGTTCATTAATAATGACTCATTTTAAATACAACATTCAACTTTTTAAATAAAGTTAATGCTAAACTTGATCATACATGACTATTGAACAGATAAAGCGTATGAAGGACCAAGTAAGTGTCCTGAGGAGGTTTCTTTGACGTCGATAACAGGCTATATAAAGTAACTACCGATAAACAATTGTCCTTATCTCCTGGATTTTGGGAGGATAATACGCGTGCAACTAGCACCATGAAGGAAATTAAACTTAATGAGTATTGGATTAATATGTTTCATGCTGTAGCATCTAACCTAGATGATTTTGTGGTCTTATTTGATTTTTGGAAAGCAGGGGATGCTACAGAAATTGAAACACAGGAAGCATTTAACAAATCAGTCATTTCAATTGAAGAAGCAGAATTTAAGAGTACTTTAAATAAGCCAGAAGACGAACTTCCAGCGATATTACAAATTAATCCGGGGGCTGGTGGTACCGAAAGTCAGGATTGGGCCGAAATGCTTTTACGCATGTATACCATGTATGGTGAGAAGCAAGGTTGGACAGTTAGTTCATTAGATTATCAAGAAGGGGATGGCGCGGGTATAAAATCGGCTACGATTCAATTTGATGGCCCCTTTGCCTATGGATTCTTAAAAGCAGAATCAGGAGTACACCGTTTAGTTAGAATTTCTCCTTTTGATAGTAACGCAAGAAGACATACTTCATTTGCTTCTGTATATGTTTATCCTTTAATTGATGATAGTATTGATATAGTTGTCAATCCTGCTGATATAGAATGGGAATTTTATAGAAGTGGAGGAAAAGGAGGACAAAACGTAAACAAAGTGGAGACGGCTGTAAGGTTAAGACACGCTTCTGGTATTATTGTGGAATGTCAACAATCAAGAACTCAGGGAGAAAATAGAGAAATTGCTATGAAGATGTTGAAGAGTAGATTGTATGAAGCAGAAATGAGAAAAAAACAAGAAGCTTTGAATGCTTCCAATGCCAATAAGAAAAAAATAGAGTGGGGTAGTCAGATACGTTCTTATGTTTTCCATCCCTATAAAATGATTAAAGATCATCGAACCGATTTTGAAGTGGGTAATATAGGCCCAGTGATGGATGGAGAAATTGATGGTTTTATCAAAGCCTATTTAATGCTAGAAAAAACAGAACAGGAATAATTAATTCAATTAACGATAATTAGGGCTTAAATCTAATTTTGATTTTGGTCTTAAATGATCGAGCCATATAAATCCAGGAATCAATAATTCTGTTTTTGGCGTTTGTCCAATAGGGGTCATATTGCCAATTAATTGATTTCTAAATACCACTTTTGCTGGTTCGTCGTTTTCAAAAGTGATTTCAATAATTTGCGCATTGGAATGATTAATGCCTATAAAATTATTGTCATTGTCTAATGCAAAATAGATATTTTCTGCATTGCCTTTAGTAATCATTTTAGAAATGGTGCCATTCTGAAACCAAGCATTTAATCTATTGCCTTTTAATTGATTAAAAAAGGTAGTGGTATCAATTTTATTAAAAGCAAAAGCATTTTCAAAAACATATAATTGCTCAGGTTTTTTATTTTTTATGTATAAATAAATGGTATCCCCAGTAATTTGGTTGTTATTAGCCCATACAACAGGGTTGCTTAACAATCTAATGGTTGAGTCATTTAAAGAATAAAATAAACTATCCGCTTTTGCTTGTAAGGAATCCGAATATATTCTTACATGATGATAAGCTTCAAAATATTTATTTAAGGTAGTATCTACTATTTTACCTACGCTGTCTCTTGCTAATGGTATGGGTTTTGATAAATCTGAAATTTTCCCAGTATGTAAGGTGTCCGCCGCAATATACAAAGTGTCATTTTTTTGCTTAATCAGTAACAATGGATGCTCCGTTGCAAATAAAACACTTTTAACTTTATTGGTTTTTATGTTATTAGCCAATAAATCAAAACCCAATGTGTCTTTAGAACGGTATATGGCATTGCCTTTAAATTCTCCCGTTCCAACAGAATCATCTACTGCCATTTCATCGGCTATAAAATGATAAGTACTATCATCAATTTCAGATCTTTCATACAAATAACCCTGTTTTAAGCCAGTATTAAAATTACCATTGCTTGTAGTAATAGTTCTTGATCCAGTAATAATTTTACTGGGGCTAATAAAATTAGCTAATTGAGAATAAGTATTGTATTCTAAGGTATCAGTAATAATATGATTGTCTACATCATGTAATTCAACCTTCTTTCTAAATATGACATCTCTGGTTTCCCCGTAATACACGCCTTCTTTACTTGTTAAAACAGTTTTGTTTCTTACAAGCTTACCCCCTTTAGTAAAAACACCCATTTTAGTACTTACATCATAATCTAAGGAATCGGTAGTTAAAATACCTTTCCCATCAGTTAATTTTACTTTCTTCCTTAAAAAAGCTTTTTTTGTAGCCCCTAAATATTTTAAATAATCTGAATAAGTATCGACACTGTCTGCATCATTAATATGGATGTGACCAAATCCTTCTAAAGTATTTTTTGTGGTGTTTAAAATTAAACTATCTCCATACAATAAAGTTTTTCCTTGTCTTATTTTTACATGCCCCACAAAAACCAAATAATCCATGCTATCCATCTTTTTGACATTGTAGGTTTCTGCCGAAAGAAATTCAATAAGCTTACCTCCGTTTTCTAGGGTAGCAGGATTGATCATTGGAACTGTATCCTTTGAATTTTGTTTAATTAAAACCGATTTACCTGAAGGAGCACGGTCAATAATCTGAGCCCTTATGGAATGAATGGATAAGGAAATGAATAATATAATTAAACCAATTCTAGTCATTGGTAATTGAATCGGCTAAAGGCTTAGTCAATGGAGTACTTTTGTCTTTTTTACCAAACACAGATACATTGATATATCTTTTTGGATGAACTTTAATATCATCCACTAGCGTATTAATACTTTTTAAAGTGCCCTGTAATTCATTGTAAATGGAACTATCATTTATTAATTTTGCTGCTGTTCCAGTCCCTGAATTTAATTTCTGTAAGCTAATATTTAAATTGGCTACCGCTAATTGAATGGTTTTGATAGTTTTACTTAAATCGGCATCTTTCACTGCTTGTGAAGCGCCGTCTAAATTAGAAATTATATTGTTTAACTTTTGATTGTTTTCATTTAAGTTCTTTGTAAAATTATTTACATTATCAAAGGTTTGAGCAATTGAACCATTTTGCTTTTGAAGCATCACTTCTATAGCAGCCACTGAAGTGCTTAAGCTTTTAGTGGTAACCGCTAAATTTTCTAATATAGATTGTAATTTATCTTTA
>CAMBEQ010000052.1 GCA_945865545.1 Sediminibacterium ginsengisoli
TTGCCATGGCTGCTTAATTCAGTGAATTAACTTCCATTTTGGTCGAGAGAGAAGGCAGGCCTGTTGCCCGCTCCTCAGCCTAATTAAAAACAAAACAGGATGCGATAAAAGTAGGCTGTGCCTTTTATTTAAGTACCATTCAGCTAAGTAGTAAATTGGTTTGTGTTTTTCCTGTTTACCGCCGACAAGTAATAAAACAATAAGCATGTAGAAGATCAATGGTAACATTGTTTGGACAGGGGTTCGACTCCCCTCGACTCCACATTTAAATCGACTTGTACAGGCCCAGCAAAACCGCTGGGCCTTTTTGGTGCTTGAGCCATTTTATGGCATTCAATTTCAAATACAAATTAAATGAAAAAATGCTTGGAGGGGGCATGAATTAAAAGTAAATTGATTAAGTTACATAGGGATAGTGGACATGTGATAAAGTTTGTATCACTTATCCTAGTCGTAAATAAAATCGATTTTTTTAACAATTTAAGATCTATACTTATGAAAACTAATTTTAAGATTTTAGTGTTGCTTACTTTTTCTATTCTACTATGTTTCAATTCAACTCATGCGCAATTAAAGTCAGATTCATTTAAATCTACAGTAAACTTTTTTCCACTTTCTGATGTGAGATTGCTGGCTTCGGATTTTAAACATATTCAGGAGTTGGATCATGATTACTTATTAACCTTAGAGCCAGATCGTTTGTTGTCTTGGTTTAGAAGAGAAGCCGGCCTTACTCCAAAAGCAGCTCCCTATCCATCTTGGGAATCAGAAGATATTTGGGGCGAAGGACCCTTGCCAGGGCACATTATGGGGTTCTATTTATCATCTATGTCTATGATGTATGCTTCCACACATGATGAAAAGATAATTGAAAAACTAAAATATACTTTACAGGGACTTAAAGAATGTCAGGAGGCAAATAGAAATGGCTATTTATTAGCGACCATCAATGGCAAAAGATTATTTGAAGAGGTGGTTGCAGGTAATTTTAAAACTTCGAATCCATTGATCAATCATAGTTGGGAGCCTGTGTATGTATTAAATAAAATTATGCTTGGCTTATACAGTGTCAATGAATATTGTCCATTACCCTTATCTAAAGAAATATTAATTAAAGTGGCCAATTGGTTTGGACAGGAGGTACTTGATAAACTTTCAAATGAGCAAATTCAAGAGTTGCTGGTTTGTGAACATGGCTCCATCAATGAATCATTCATTCAAGTATATAAGCTAACAGGCGATAAAAAATATTTTAATTGGGCAGCTCAGTTAAATGATGAAGATATGTTGATCCCATTGTCACAAAAAAAAGATATTTTAAATGGATGGCATGCGAATACTCAAATACCTAAGTTCACTGGTTTTGAAAATTTATATCTATACAATGGAGATAGTACCTATACCAATGCTAGCCGTTTTTTTTGGAAAACGGTTGTCAATAAGCACACTTGGATAAATGGGGGCAATAGTACTGGTGAACATTTTTTTCCAGAATCGGATTTTGTTAATAGAGTTAATAGAACAGGAGGTCCAGAGTCTTGTAATTCAGTCAATATGATGCGTTTAACGGAGATTCTGTATGAGAATTATGGGGAGGCTGAAAAAATTGATTATTATGAAAAAATATTGTACAATCATATCCTTGCGAATTACGAGCCTGAGCAAGGCATGTGTGCTTATTTTACTTCGATGCGTCCAGGTCATTATAAAGCCTATGGGAGTCCTGACAAATCTTTTTGGTGTTGCACTGGGACGGGATTAGAAGCCCCAGCCAAATTTTCTAAAATGATTTATGCTTATCAAAATCGTGATTTATTTGTTAATTTATTTATTCCTTCTGCTGTGAAATGGAATCAACTTGGTGTTGAGCTAAAACAAGAAACAAATTTTCCGGATAAGGATGCTACAAAATTTATAATCTCTGTTACAAAACCAACCCAATTTAACTTAAAAATTCGCCATCCTTATTGGGTAAAAGAAAAAGGGTTTATCATAAAAGTGAATGGTAAAGTACAAGCTATCAAATCAACAATAGGATCCCATGCTTCTATTAATAGAACATGGCTAAATGGAGATGTAGTAACGGTGGAAATACCTTCCCAGCTTTATGTAGAAAAATTGAAAGGGGATGAATCTTATTTATCTGTACGTTATGGCCCCATCGTTTTGGGTGCTAAAGTAGATAATCATGGGTTGAAAAAATCAGACTTTTGGCTTGGACTTAAACAGGATGCAGAAATAGAAGTTCCTGTTACTGTGGCTTCTCCACTATTTGGTGCTTTTGAAAGTATTGAAAAAAACATTGAAAAAGAAAATACGGTAGCCTTATCCTTCAAAACGAATTTGAATATATCCGGTTCGCCCATCACGCTCATGCCTTACAATAGAATACACTTTAGTAGGTATGAACTATATTTTCGACATCTGCCCACTGCAAAAGAATATTCAGCGGAATTAAAAGAGTTATTGAATGATACGCTTAAAAATATTTCATTAATCCATTCAACAATGGACAGTGTTTTGCTTGGTAATGCTGAATCTGAAAAAATACATAAAATCGAATCGGTGAATTCATTGGTGGAGAAGAAAGGGCATATAAAATGGAGATCAGTAAATAAAGGGGGATATATTAATTTTGAGATGAAAGCGGATCCATCGAAAAAGCAAGATTTGTATTTGATGTTTAGGTCTGGATTGGATAAAGCTGGGAAATTTGAAATATTAATAGATGGTCAACAGGTCTTTATTGTGGATCCTTCAATGAAGTTGTCTGATGAAAACAATTTGCGTATTCGTATTCCGCAAGAAGCAAAATCAGGTAAGGAATTGATAACCGTTAAATTACACGGACTTAAAAATCTTGGCATTGCGGGGTTAATGGATTTACGAATTTTGAATGTAGAAAATTAAAAGGTAGCCTATCAGAAAACTATTATAGGATTACGCTTTACTTATCCGTAAATATTTCTATTCAAGAAATTATTTTTCCATTTCCCTTGTGGATCCATTTTCTTGGCCAAGGCTAAGAAATCTTTAAACTTGGGGTAGCGACTTTGTAATTCAGAAGCAGCTATCGTAAAAAGCTTTCCCCAATGCGGCCTGTAGTTAAAGGGCTTTAATTTTTCCTCAATCAGTGGAAGAATTTTCATTACTTTTTCTGTTTCTGGTTTCCATGTAAAATGAATGGCAATTACATTTTGTTGATAGGCGGGGCTTAACCAAAAATTATCTGCTGCTATAGATCTTATTTCAGTAACATATAAACTTGGATAAATAATTGCATGCAAACTCTCTACCGCCATAATGGCTTTGTAAGCATGCTCACGAGGAACAAAAAATTCAGACTGCAACTCGGCACCATTACTAGGTGTAAATCCCATTTTAAAATGGGGCAATCGATCATACCATGGTCCTGGTACACCCATTTGGTCGGTACAATTAACAGGGGAGTTGACTTTGATAGGATGTAGGTTGGTCATAGCCGCGGTGGCACCAAAAAAGTTTTTTATTTTTGGTGTTGGTTTTGCAGCTACTCTCTTTTTTACCCAAACTTGATTAATATTTTTATCAATCCAATGCGTAAACATACTTACGGAGTAACCAGATTGATAGATAGCCTCAAAATTTTGCTCTAATTGACTCATTGGTAAATTTTCAAAAACTTCCTGAGTCACTTGAAAACTTGGTTGGATGGACAATGCCATTTTGGTCACAATGCCCAAGGCACCTAAGTTTACAACAGCTCCATAAAATTCAGGATCATTTTTATTTAATTTAATGATAGACCCATCTGCTTTCATTATCTCTAAGGCTTGAGCGGAGGTAGATAAATTTCCGTTTTGGTCACCAGAGCCGTGTGTGGCAGTAGCACATGCACCTGCAACTGATATATGGGGTAGGGAAGCTAAATTATGTAAAGCAAAACCTTTGCTCTCCAAATAAAATCCAAGGGTTCCATATTTTATGCCTGGTTCAATCCAAACCAAAGATTGTTTGGTATCAATACTTATTATTTTATCTAAATAGGAAGTGGAAATTAAAGTAGTTGGGGTATCTGCGACATTATTAAAAGAATGCCTCGATCCCAAAGCTTTTCCATTATTTATTTTTTGTACTTCTTTTTTGAGTTCATCAATCGTTTTTGGGAAAACTATATTTTTTGCGGCATAAGCTAAATTGCCTGCCCAATTGGTACCTACGTTTTCATCTTTCATAAGCAAAGGAGAATATAATTTAGAAAAGGACAGTCCTAAGGTTAATATACTAGAATTTTTAATAAAATTTTGACGGTCCATGGGACTAATTTTAAGTAATTTAATAGAAGTTGTTTATATAATATAAATGAAATCACTTTATTTTCAGAAAATTCTGATCCTGAGGGGTAAAAAACTTAAATAATGTGGTGTTTTTTAAATGCTTTTTATCAAATAAGGTGTATTTTGAATACCCAAAAACAAGTTTATGAAAAAATATTTGATGTTATTTCTAGTGATGATTTTAACGCTTTCTAACTCTTTTGCTCAACAGGTATCAGCTCCAAAAATTGCGGAGAAGGCAGATACTTCTAAAGCAGTTAGTAAAAAACCTACCCTTGCAGAAAAGGTAAAAGGGCAATCAAAAAATACAGGACTATTTACCTTGTATCAAGATACAGCGATTGGAAATGTTCAAATGTATATTAGGAAAGATCAACTTGGAAAAGAATTTATTTATGAAAGTTTTTCAATAAGTGGTCCAACCACTTTATTCTTAAATCAGAGCATGCACCGCTCCAACTTAGTCTTTAAAATAAAAAAAGCATTTGATAAGATAGAATTTGAGATTGTCAATACAGGTTTGTTTTATGATAAAAATAATCCAGTTAGCAAAAGTGCTGAAGTGGACAAACCAGAAGCAATTTTCTTTTCGGACAAATATGTTATTGAAGATTCTTTAGGATATTTAGTCAATGCCGACGGATTGTTTTTAAGTGAAAAATTAGATCCAATAAAACCTAATTTTCCACCAGGACCAGCTTCTGCTAACATTTTTAATTTAGGAAATTTAAATTTAGCTAAATCTAAATATGCGCATCTACGCTCTTTTAGCGATAACACTGATGTCGTAGTGGATCTTTCTTATGACAATCCCAATACGACCAACGATGGAGGTCCTGATGTAGCAGATCCTCGTTATGTTAGAGTTCGTATGCAACATAGTTTCATTGCCATGCCAAACAATAATTTTGTTTCAAGAAAAGATGATCCTAGAGTTGGTTATTTTATGTCTGAGCGTAACGACCAAACTAGTATTAGTCCTACACCTTATAAAGACATGATTCATCGTTGGGATTTGCAGAAAAAAGACCCTGCTGCAGCAATGAGTGCACCGGTTACACCTTTGGTCTATTGGATTGAAAATACTACGCCCTTAGAATATAGACAAGTTGTATATGAATCAGGAATGAAGTGGAATGAAGCCTTTGAAAAGGCAGGCTTTAAAAATGCACTTGAAATGAAAATCATGCCTGATACGGCTACTTGGGATCCTGCTGATATTCATTATAATGTAATTAGATGGGTTGCTTCTTCACAACCTTCTTATGGTGCCATCGGGCCAAGCTTTGTGAATCCTAGGACTGGACAAATATTAGGCGCAGACATTACCATTGAGTGGTTTTCTGGAAGTGCAACTCCGATTAATGATGAATTGTATAATGGATCTAATGCAGTTCCTCTTACTACAATGAATATTCCACATTTAGTAATGAAAGATAATTGTAACCTAGCGAATGAATTGAAAGCGCAATATAGTGCAGGTCTTACCGTATTAGAAGTGAATGGAGCCACTCCAGCTGAAATAAAATTAATGCATAAGCAATTTTTGACTTACTTAATCATGCATGAAATGGGTCATACATTAGGTCTAAATCACAATATGAAAAGTAGTCAAATGTTGTCTCCTAGTGAAGTGAATAATACGACCATCACGCATAGTATTGGTACCATGGGTTCTGTGATGGATTACCCTGCTATTAACATTGCATTAGATAAAACAAAACAAGGAGATTTTTATACCACCAAAGCAGGCCCCTATGATTTATGGGCTATTGAATTTGGGTATAGACCCTTTAAAGCCGATGAAGAAGAAGCTGGTTTAAATAAAATTTTATTAAGAAGTACAGAACCTTATTTAGTATTTGGCAATGATGGAGATGATATGCGTGCTCCTGGTTCAGGTATTGATCCAAGAATTAATACCAATGATTTTACAAACGATGCTATTGCCTATGCGGAAGACCGTTTTAAAATTGTAAATAATTTAATGGGTAAATTAGTGACCAAGTATTCTAAAACTGGAAAATCCTATGCGGAATTAAGAACGAGATATGGCAGTCTTTTAGGGCAAAGAAGAAATATGATTGCTGCAGTGAGTCGCTATATTGGTGGCATCTATATAGACCGTTCTTTCCCAGAACAAAAATCAGCTGAGAAGCCTTATACACCTGCCCCTTTTGCAATTCAGAAAAAAGCGATGGCCTCTTTGGGTAAGTATGTATTTGCGCCAGATGCGTATGCATCAGACGCAAAAGTGTTTCCTTATTTACAAATACAACGCAGAGGGTTTAATCAAGGTAGAGGAGAGGATTACAAAGCCACCGCTAGTTTAAATGCATTATCAACTACCGCATTGGATCAAATTTTACATCCAGCCACTTTGCAAAGAATAACCAATACAAGATTGTATGGTAATGAGTATGCTATTACTGATGTAATGAATGATTTGGTAAAAAATATTTTTGATGCAGATATCAATGGAAATGTAAATGTGTACAGACAATACTTACAAAATTCATTTGTAAAAATGAATATTCAAATGGTGGCAGATAATTCAGTATTGGATCAGGTCTCAAAATCGGCTGTGTATTATACTTTGAAAAAATTAAAATCTAAATTGGCTAATGCCAATATGGGCAATGAAGAAACGAAAGCGCATAGAGCGACGCTGATTTTTTCAATTGAAAAGGCGTTAAAAACTAGTTAATTGCAGGCTTCTGCTACATTAGGATATTCGCAATACGAATAAAAAAAGACCGCTATTAGAGCGGTCTTTTTTTTATCTTTCAAATACGACTTCTTCGTAAGGCACTCTAAATCTAGGACCCCAAACACCATGTTCGGTTCCTTTACCTACGCCTATGATCATATTAATTTCTGCTCCTGCAGGAAGTTGTAATGCTTTTTTTACCCTTACTTCATCAAAGCCTTCCATAGGGCAGGATTCAAATCCTTCCGCTGTAATAGACAACATAAATGTTTGTGCTGCTAGTGCGCAAGATTTATGTACCGTAATTCTTTGATCTGCTTTTCCACCCATTCGAATAAAGGGTTTGGTAAGGCCCATAAAAAAACTAATGCATCTTCTTAAAAGAGCAAACACACCAAATATATCTGAACGGTAGGCAAGGGGCATTAATTTCCCATAATAATCAAGCCCTCTTTTTTGAAGCTTGTTGGGTTCGCCTTGGATGCCTGCTTTTAGTCGGTCGTAATTCCATTTTGCTCTTTTTTGCCATAAATCTTTTCTGGTTACAAACACTACAATTTGCTTGGCCGTTTTAGCTGCCGATTGTCCTAGGCACAATGCTTCATATTTACTTTTTTCTGCTTCACTTTTAATCCAATAAAATTCCCAAAGTTGCATATTGCTGCTATTGGGTGATAAAATAGCTCTTTCTAAACTTTTTTTAATGACTTCGTCAGGCACTTCGACCAATGGGTCAAATTTTCGATTAGACCTTCTTTTTTTAATAATTTCTTGAAATTGGCTTGAATACATTTATACCTTGGTTTATTTATTTAAATTGTGGCTGATTTGGGTAACTTTATAACCATTTTTTTGACAATTGGTTTAAGCAGCTTGCAAATAAAACTAAAATTTCGCTTTTATGCTAAAAAAAATCATACTTGGCCTTACTTTAATTATTATTATAATAGGAGGTTTATCTTTTACGCCACAATTTGCACACTTAAAAAACTTTGTAATTTGGGGCAAGCATTCCATTCATGACTATAAAACACATCCCACCCGAATGGTAGCAAGTGGAAATACACCACAATTTTGGCTATTGGACTCGAATTACAATAAAGGAGTCATTCCAGATTCCTTAATGAAAATTATTGATTCGAATGATACCCATGCATTTCTTGTTTTTCAAGATGGTAAATTGTTATATGAAAAATATTGGGATGGCTATACACCTAAAACAATAAGTGGGTCTTTTTCGGCAGCCAAAAGCATGATTTCTTTATTAATTGGCATTGCATTGGAAGAAGGCAAAATAAAATCATTGGATGAACCCGTGGGTAATTATGTGCCACACTTTAAAACCAAGGGCTTAGAAAAAGTACGTATTAAAGATTTATTAACCATGAGCTCTGGCACCACTTACGATGAATTCGACCTGGGGTATTTTAGTTTGAATGCTTATGGTTATTATGGGGATGATGAAGCGTATATGATTGATAAAATGAAATACAAGGAACCTGCTGGGATTAGATGGGAATACCGAAGTGGAGATACTCAAGTGTTGGGGTTTATTGTAGAAAAAGCTTTTGGGGATAATATTTCAAACCTAGTAAGTGAGCGTTTTATGAAACCTATGGGGGCAGAAGCAGATGCTTTATGGCTTTTAGATGGAGATAAAAAACATGAAAAAGCATTTTGTTGTTTTAATGGCGTTGCACGAGACTATGCCAGATTTGGACAATTGGTTTTGAACGATGGAAAGTGGGGCGAAAAGCAAATAGTTGCTGAAAGTTATGTGCAAGCGGCTACTTCTCCTGCCACCTATTTAAAAGACACTTATGAAAATAATAACCCTGTAGATTTTTATGGGTATCAATATTGGATATTCAATCACAAGGGATTAAAAGTGGCTGAACAAAATGGTTTATTTGGGCAATACGTTTTTATTATTAAAGATAAAAATGCGGTGGTGGTAAGATTGGGTGAATCAAAAGTGATCAAGCCAATACATCATTTTCAACCTGAGAATTTTTCTTATATAGATGCAGCTTTATCTGTATTAAAATAAATAAGATAGTAGCTACATTAAAAAAGCCCCCTGATTACTCGGAGGGCTTTTTTAATAGGTTAATGTAAATGAGATTTATTTAAAATAAATCCATTGCTTTTGCAAAATAAGTAAAAGTGCCTGGAAGAGCTAACCAGAAGAATTCTCTTTTAAAAATAATTAGGGCGACTAAAATTACAGTCCATGTAAAACAAATTGCCCAGTATTTTTTTGTGTTTTTTTGTGCTTCCATTTTGCAGATAATATAAATTTTAAAGATGGTGTTTTATTCGAGTGCAAATATACATTTTTTTGTTTATTATTTATCCGTGTAGGAATATTTTAAGTCTACTTTCCATCCTAATGGTGTATTAATGACTTTAATTTCTTGAGGTACTTTATCTAATGAGCTTTGATATTTAATAATAGTTTGATTGCTATCCAAGGCCTTTATTTCATTGATTTGAATAGAGGCTTGCCTTAATTGTTGCCTGCCTTCTTTGTCTAACTCGAAATAGTCGGTGGAAATGTCTTTGAAGAAGCTTTGATTCTCTGTGCCATCCAATAGGTAATAATTGGCTTTCTTGAAGTCCCCTTGGTTACAGCTTTCTAAAAAATACCTACCTCCATCTAAGGCATTATCTGCCATTTCTTTATTTGTTAAATTGCTACAGCCCCATTGAAGGGAAAATAGAATTATAACTAATAAAGCCTTTATGTTATTTTTACCAATCATACTCAAAGTTAAGCCAAATTATAATTCCTGAAACCTTGTTTTTGTATAATTGGCATCTTGGTTGCTTTATATTAATTTTACATTTAATAAAATGGGTATA
>CAMBEQ010000053.1 GCA_945865545.1 Sediminibacterium ginsengisoli
GTACCTGCTAATTGATCAAGTGCAATGCCTCTTTTTTTAGCCATGGCTACATATAATGCTAATAATATAAAGGCAGTGGAATTAATGGTCATTGAGGTGCTAATTTTATCCAAAGGAATATCCTTGAATAAAATTTCCATGTCTTCTAAGGAACAAATAGATACACCTACTTTACCCACTTCGCCATCCGCTAAGGAGTCATCTGCATCGTATCCAATTTGTGTGGGTAAATCAAATGCAACACTTAAACCCATCACCCCTTGTGCTAATAAAAAATGATATCGCTTATTGCTTTCTTCTGCAGTGGAGAAACCAGCATACTGACGCATCGTCCATAGTTTACCCCGATACATATCTGCTTGCACGCCACGCGTGTAAGGAAATTCACCTGGCAGCAATTTCCCATTTAAATTTTCTGGTAAATCTTTGCTGGTATATACCTTATTGATATCAATTCCACTATCGGTCTTTTTATCCCCTTTTTGCATCCATAAATTTACGAAAAATTAAAAAGAAGGGCTTTAATTATTTCTATTTTCGAAATGGCTATAATGCCCATCTTCAGCTATAATTTGTATTTTTGTACTATTAAAATTCATTTATGTCTACCAATACTGCTTCTAATACGATGCTAAATACCCCTGTTTCATTTACAGTTGGTGCGATAGAAGAAATTAACCGTTTAATGGCAGAACCTAACTTTGATCAACAACAAAGATTAAAAGTGGGGGTAAAAGGGGGCGGTTGCAGTGGAATGACCTACATTTTAGGTTTTGAATTACCCAAAGCCGATGATGAATTATTTACTTTTGAAGGGGTTCCTTGTTGTATAGAGACGGCTCACCAGATCTATTTGTATGGTATGCAAATAGATTGGCAGGGGGGGCTTAATAGTCGTGGTTTTACCTTCAACAATCCCAATGCATCTAGTACCTGTGGATGCGGTACTTCCTTTGCGGTTTAAAATTAGATAAAAAAACACATCCTCCTCGCTCTCAATCGCTTTGCTCAAATGTTCGCTCGGAAGAGTATTTTTTAAATCTAATTTTAAACAAATATCAGATTGCATTTAAGGGATGCTCGCTCAGAACAGCGTTTCTTTTCTTAAAAAATAAACACAATTTACTTAAATATAATTTTAAACAAATTTCAGATTGCATTAATGAATTTGCATAAAAAAAGCCTCCCTAAAATAGGGAGGCTTTTTTATATATAAATCTGTTAAGATTATTTTTTCTTTTCAGCGCTTCCTAATGGGCGACTTTTTGCAAAGTCAACCAATACAGGTGCCGCTACAAATATAGAAGAGTAAGTACCTGTAATAACTCCAATTAACATGGCAAATGCAAAACCTCTTGTTACTTCTCCACCAAAGATGAATAAGATTAAGATGGTTAAGAACACCGTTAAGGAGGTCATAATAGTACGACTCAATGTTTGATTAATCGCTTTATTGATAATCGTTGCATTGTCAACGCCTTTCATTAATTGGCTATCCTCACGAATACGGTCATATACAATTACGGTATCGTTCATAGAGAAACCAATAACAGTTAATACCGCGGCAATAAAATGCTGGTCAATCTCTAAAGGGAATGGAACCACTCTTCTTAAGAAACTAAATACAATTAATGTAACAAATACATCGTGTAATAGAGAGAAAATGGTACCTAAAGAATATCTCCAATCACGGAAACGAATAAAAATGTATAAGCAAATGGCAATTAAAGCAAAAATAGTTGCTTTGGTGGCACCTGATTTTAAGTCTTCTGATATAGTGGGAAGAACTGTTTGTGAACTTTGCTTGTATTGACTATCAAACTCTTTCAAAGAGGTTCCTGCTGGTAATTGTTTTTCTAAACCTTTAAACAATAAGCCTTCTACTTCTGCATCAATATTATTTCCTTGCTCTTTAATTTTATAAGAGGTAGTAATGTTAATTTGATTTTTGGAGTCTACTGTTTTGATAATAGGAGATTCTCCAAATACTTTTTTCAAATCTTCTCTCACCGTTTCGATATTAACTGCTTTTTGAAATTTGATCGTGTAACTTCTTCCTCCAGCAAATTCAACTCCTTCGTCAAATCCGTTAAAGAAACTAGCGATACCCATAACCAATACCACTGCAGAAAGCATGTAAGCGTACTTTCTGAATTCAATAAATTTGAAAGAAGCGTGTTTGAATATACCTCTTGAAATTTTTGTGAAATATTCGAAGTGTCTGTTTTTACTTGTATAGATATCTGTAATTAAACGAGAAACTAAAATTCCGCAGAACAAAGAAAGTAAAATACCAATAATTTGAGTTGTGGCGAATCCTAGTACGGGACCTAATCCAAAGTAAGCTAATATACAAGCTGTTAGAAGGGTAGTAACGTGTGCATCCAATACTGGAGACATAGAACGTTTGTAACCATCTGTTACAGCCAATTGATAACTTTTCCCTTTGGTTAATTCCTCTTTAATACGCTCAAAAATAATTACGTTGGTATCAACTGCCATACCAATGGTCAATACTAAACCTGCAATACCAGGTGCAGTTAAAGTAAAGCCTAATGCACTTAAGATACCTATTGTAAATAATAAGTTTAATATGAGTGCAATATTAGCTACCCAACCACCGGTGTTAAAGTATAATAACATTAAAGCGAAAATGACTAAGAATGAAATACCAAAAGCCATAGCACCACCTTGAATAGAAGCCAAACCTAAAGTAGGGCCTACTAATTGCTCTTGCACAATTTTAGCAGGGGCAGGTAATTTACCACTCTCTAAAATTTCAGCTAAATCTTGTGCTGTTTTTAAAGAATAGCTTCCAGATATTTGAGAGTTTCCTGTAGTAATAGCATCGTTTACATTTGGAGCAGAATAAACAATATTGTCTAAAACAATGGCAACGGGTTTGCCAATATTTTTAGAAGTAATTTTTGCCCAAATGCTTGTACCCATTTTATCCATGTTCATTTTAATGGCTACACGTCCTCTTTCGTCAAAATCTTGTGCAGCATTAGCAACATGGTCACCCTCTAATTCTGCTTGACCATTTTCCAAAGTTTTAATGGCATAAATAGGTACTACATCTTTAACTTTTTCATCTTCTGATTCCATTTTTCCATACATGAAAACTAAATTAGATGGGAATTTATTTTTCACTTCTGGGAGTGCTAAATAACTATTTAATTTTCCTGTATCATTTTTAAAGATATATCCAATCTCCGCAGGGAAAATAGGTTGACCATTTTTTCCTTGATAGGGTTGGGTAAATTGTACCGTTCTTAATAATGGATTCTTATTAGGGTTTAATTTGGAGGTATCTAGTTTAGCTGTAGAGTTGGAATCTTTAATTCCATTTAAACTTGCTTCAATCGCTTTGTCTGCTGCAACGATTCCATTTTGAAAATCTTTATTTTCAAAAGTATATACTTCAAAAAATTGCAAATTGGCGGTAGATTGTAAATAGGAACGAACACGTTCTTTATCGGTTACTCCCGCCAGTTCAATATTGATAATGCCTTTGTTGGCATCTGGATTAATATTTGGAGAAGCTAATCCAAAGCGATCAATACGAGTTCTTAAAATTCTATAAGTATTATTAAAGGCTTGTGTTGCTTGTCCTTTTAAGTAGGTAACCACTAATTCATTAGAAGCATCAATTTTTAATTTACCATTGCTTCTGGTAGCAAAAATAGGGGCTAATTTACCTGTAGGGTTTAAGCTGCTGTATTCATCTCTAAATAAAGAAATTAAATCGGCGTTACTATTGGCCTTTTTTGTCACAGCATTATTCAAAGCGGTATTAAATGTTGGGTCTTTGGTGTAGTTGGCTAATGATTTAATTAAACCATCTAATCCCACTTCCATAGTAACACTCATACCTCCTTGTAAATCAAGGCCTAGCATCAATTCTCTTTCTTTGGCAGTTCCATAGGTAACTAAACCAAATGCTAATTTGGTATCCTTGGTGCTATCCAATAACCTCTTATAATAAACTTTTTGTATATCACTTAAACTATCCTTGTATAATAATTGTTCTTCTTTGTTAGCAGGGTAAACTTGCTCGGCTTTTGGGAACTTTTTTATCCATGAATTGGCTTTGGCTTCCATTGCTTTTTCATGGTTTCTTACAAACAATGTAAATGACAATTGATAAAGACAAATTAAAATAAGCGCAAATGTAAAAAAACGAACTAATCCTTTGAGTTGCATAATAGTGTGGTTAACTGATTTTTAGTCGGCAAATATAATGGAAAGAGGTCAAAATTAAGGCTAAAAAGCCATTATTTTCCTAGTTCAAAATGATATCAAAATATAGAGGAGAATTGGCTGGAATTAAACCTCTAGCTTGGGTTCCATAAGCTAATGAAGAAGGAATTAAAATTTTAATATGCCCTCCTTTTCCAATATTGGGAACAACAATTTGCCATCCTACTATTAAACTACTTAAATCAAAGTAGATGGTTCCGGCATCAAATTGAGTGCCATTTAATAATTTTCCTGTATAAGTGATTGATAATGATTCACATAGAGTTACTTTAGTACTTGCCCCTGGAGTAATAATTTGATATAATACACCGCTCGAATCTACTGTATAATTGATATTGTTTGCAGTACAAAAAGCAATCATTGCAGTTCTTTGAGCTGCATTGACATCTTTAGTGTAGTTAACCTTGGTAGGACAATTTATAGAAACACTATTTTCCGATGTCAACTTATTACATGCGCTAATTAAAAAAATAGCCAAAAAAGTGGAAAAAAGGGCAATTATTGCCAATAATGATGTGTTTTTTGTGATTTTTTGGGTAAAATGGGTCATTTTTTGTTTTTTAAATGTTTGATTTCATGGAACCTTTGTTCGTTCATTTCAAAGGTAAATTGTTGATAGATCCAGGCAAAACCAAAGGAGATGATGACAATGGCAATTATCATCCAAATTCCATTGCCACTTCTATTGGCAATCATATTGGCTCTTTCATACCAGCCCAGTTCGGAAATGCCCAAAATGAGTATTCCAAACAGTAAACTCATACTTAACCCCTTAAAAAAAGGTTTTCGTTTAAAATGGGGAAGTAATCTGTCTTTTGCCCATTGCTGGTAAAATTTTTCTTCTTCAGCATCTATCATTTTACAAATTTATGCAATGCAAGTTAATTTAGGCATTCAATGCTTACTTTTAATTTTTAAATGGATCTTGATTAACAAAATTTTAAAAGCTGTTTATGAAATCGTTTATTACAAAATGGGGTCTTTTAATTAGTTTGGTTGTTATTACTGTTCACTTTATTGCTCAATTATTTGGGGAAGAGTATAAAGTAATAGAAGGAATTAGTAAGGCGCTTTTCTTGCCTACGCTAATGATGTATTTGTATGTTCAGCCTAATTTGTCCAATAAGCCTGGAAAAAACTTGGTAATGATGGGACTGGTCGGATCCTTTTTAGGGGATGTGTTTTTAATTTCAAAATCACTTTTTATTCCTGGGATGATTGCATTTATGATGACGCATGTTTTTAATATTATATTTTTTAGTAAAATATATAGCCCGAAAAAGCCAAAATCTACTCTTTTATATACATCTATATTTTTATTAGTTAGCTTTTGTGTATTTATGTATACACAATTAAGTGGAGGGATGGGGAAATTAATTTATCCTATACTAGTATATATGGCACTTATTTCTTCGGCTGCACTGATGGCGATTCATGTTGCTACTAATAAGCCAACTAAAATAATAGCTAATAATTTTTGGATACCAGGGATGTTGTTTTTTTTAACTTCAGATTCAATTTTAGCTTTTAATAAATTTGATTGGTCTATCAATGATCCCATTGAAAATATAGGCTTAGTAATTATGATTACATATGGATTGGCGCAGTTTTTATTAGTGAAAGGATTTCAAATGTATTTCTCTTCAAAGGCTGCTGATAAAGGGTAGCATTCGCCTCTTTCATTTTTAAAAAGTATAAACTGATTTTAAAAATAAATTGCATAAAAAAACCTTCCTCGATAAATCGGGAAGGTTTTTTTTATTTCTTGATGCGAAAAAATCGCGGTCAATATTAGTAACCCATACCACCCATATCAGGACCATGTCCTCCACCTTGTGGAGCTGCTGCTGGAGCTGGTTTGTCAGCTATTACGCACTCTGTTGTTAACAACATAGAGGCAATAGAAGCTGCATTCTCTAAAGCAACTCTTGTTACTTTAGTAGGATCGATAACACCTGCTTTGAATAAGTTTTCGAATACCTCTGTTCTTGCATTAAATCCGAAGTCATCTTTACCTTCTTTGATTCTTTGAACAACAATAGAACCTTCGATACCACTATTCTTAACAATTTGACGAAGCGGTTCTTCAATCGCACGACGTACGATTTGGATACCTGTATTTTCGTCTTCGTTAGCACCTTTTAATTTTTCTAAACTTGCTACTGCACGAATGTAAGCAACGCCACCACCTGGTACAATTCCTTCTTCTACTGCAGCACGAGTTGCGTGTAAAGCATCGTCAACACGATCTTTCTTTTCTTTCATTTCAGTTTCAGTAGCTGCACCAACATACAATACGGCAACACCACCACTTAACTTCGCTAAACGCTCTTGTAATTTCTCACGATCGTAGTCAGAAGTTGTATTTTCGATTTGTGCTTTAATTTGATTAACACGAGCAGTGATATCTGCTTTTTTACCTTTACCACCAACGATAACGGTATTGTCTTTATCTATTGTGATAGAACTTGCTTGACCTAAATAAGTTAAGTCGGCATTCTCTAATTTAAAACCTTGCTCTTCAGAGATAACAGTTCCTGCAGTTAAAATAGCAAGATCAGTTAACATTTCTTTTCTGCGATCACCAAAGCCTGGCGCTTTAACAGCGGCTACTTTAATAGTACCACGTAATTTGTTTACTACTAAGGTTGCCATGGCTTCCCCTTCTAAATCTTCAGCAATGATTACTAATGGACGACTTGTTTGTGCTACTTTCTCTAAAATATGTAAGATGTCTTTCATTGCTGAAATTTTCTTATCATAAATTAAGATGTATGGATTTTGCATTTCTGCTTCCATCTTTTCGCTATTGGTAACGAAATAAGGAGAAACGTATCCACGGTCAAATTGCATACCTTCTACTACGTCTACTGTAGTATCAGTACCTTTTGCTTCTTCCACTGTGATAACACCTTCTTTACCCACTTTGCTCATGGCAAGTGCAATTAACTTACCAATTTCATTATCGTTGTTCGCAGAAATAGAAGCTACTTGCTCAATCTTTTTAGCGTCGTTACCAACTGCTTGAGATTGTGCTTTTAAACTTGCTACTACTTTTTCAACTGCCTTGTCAATACCGCGTTTCAAATCCATAGGATTTGCACCAGCAGTAACGTTTCTTAAACCTTCGCCAATGATAGCTTGCGCTAAAACAGTAGCAGTAGTCGTACCATCACCAGCTTGATCAGCGGTTTTGCTTGCTACTTCTTTAACCATTTGAGCACCTATATTTTCGATAGGATCTTCTAAGTCAATTTCTTTTGCAACAGATACACCATCTTTAGTAATAGATGGGGAACCAAATTTCTTTTCAATTACTACGTTACGACCTTTTGGTCCTAAGGTAACTTTTACGGCGTTGGCTAAAGTGTCAACCCCTTTTTTCATTTTATTTCTCGCTTCTAAGTCGAAAAAAATCATTTTAGACATATAAACTTATTTTATTTCGTTAATTAATAAATCTGATTTTAACAATTATACAATTGCTAAAATATCACTTTCACGCATGATCAATAAATCTTGACCTTCAATTTGAATTTCTGTTCCAGCGTACTTGCCGTATAAAACGGTGTCGCCCACTTTAACAGTTACAGGTTCGTCTTTCTTGCCTGTTCCAGCTGCTAATACTACGCCACGTTGTGGTTTTTCTTTAGCGGTATCAGGGATGATGATTCCACCAGCTGTTTTTTCTTCTGCAGCGGCAGGCTTAATTATTACTCTGTCATGTAGAGGAGTAATGTTTAATTTCTTAGCCATACTTTATCGTTTTTTAGTTTATTAATAAATATTATATTTCCATTACATCGATAACCGTGCCACTGAAATTTTTACAGCCACAATAGGTCAAATTTTCAGTTTACTGGATTTTTCAGCGTAAGGGAAGCAAATCTATGCCTAAAATTGCATGATTTGCAAAGGTTTATAGTAAAAAATGGCAGGTTTTACCAATTATTTGGATAGATTTGCAGCCGCTTAGCTCTTATACATATGATGAACCGAAGAAATATTAGAATTAAAGTAATGCAGGTCTTGTATATGGTGGAAAACCAAAATCAAGGCAGTCCCAATGCTTTACTCCAAAAGGAATTTGACAAAACACGTAATTTGTTCGTATTCCTGGTTCATTTGCTACACCAGGTAGCCTTGTATGCTGAAGTAGAATCTCAACAAAGATCCTCCAAAAATTTACCCAATCAAGCCGATTTATCGGTGAACATAAAAGTGGCCGGCAATAGCATTGTTTGGCAAACCATTGAATCTGAATCCTTTAAAAAGGCAATGGCATTAGTTAAGCCTCAGCAATGGTTAGAAGGGGATTTGGTGAAGACTATTTTTAGAAACTTGTCCGAATCAGCCCTATATAAAAATTATATTTTAGAAGAAAGTAGGGACAAGGCAAAAGAAAAGGAAATTCTAAAATTCATATTTGGCAGTCTAATTATTGAGTCGGAAACAGTTCTTGAATATATTGATGAGCATTTTAGCAATTGGGAAGATGAGGGGGATATGATGATAGGCTTTGTGTTAAATTATTTACAAAAACCTGGTTCCATTGATTTTATGGATTTAGTGGGTAGCGAAAAAATGAAATTCGCCATCGATTTATTACAAACATCGATTGATAAAAAGGGCTATACGGAAGAAGTCATTAAGCCAAAGTTGAACAATTGGGAAATGGAACGTATTGCCGTGATAGACATGATATTACTTCGTTTGGGCGTTTGTGAATTGCTATATTTTGATACCATCCCCACTAAAGTAACCATTAACGAATACATTGATTTAGCCAAAGAATACAGTACCGAACAAAGTGGTCATTTTGTAAATGGAATTTTAGATAATATTCACAAGGAATTAATAGCCTCAGGTAAAATTCAAAAAATTAGTCATAAAGCAAAAGAAGTAAAAAAATAAGTACTCAAAATGGGCAAACAGGTTAAAAGGTTTAGTATTATATTTGCATCATCGGTTAGTAAACACTCATTTTTAAAAAACCGAAAATGATTAATAAAGTTTTAAGAAAAAAAGTAAATAAACAATCAAATAAATAAATTCAAATGACACAAATTTTATTACAAGCTCCTCAGGGTGGTGGTACTTTTCAACTGGTAATGTTAGGCGGTATCATAGTTGTATTCTGGTTTTTTATGATTCGCCCACAAGCTAAAAAAGCAAAAGAGCAAAAGAAGTTCATTGACACCATGCAAAAAGGCGACAAAGTGGTTACCATTGCTGGTATACACGGTGTAATTAATAAAGTAAACGAAGACAATACCATTCAATTGGAAGTAAGCCCAGGAAGCTACTTGAAAATTGAAAGATCTTCTATTAGCTTAGAGTGGTCACAAGCAATTAACAAATAAAACATTTGTTTAAATAAAATTAGAATCCGAAATTGAGGGAACTCATTTCGGATTTTTTGTTTCATTATGGCAGCAATTATAGGATTAACAGGAGGTATTGGGGCGGGAAAAACAACCGTTGCGCAGGTGTTTAAAACCTTGGGCATCCCTGTGTTCAATGCCGATGAAGTAGCGAAAGAATTAATGCAAACCAGTCCGGTAATAAAAGAACAACTC
>CAMBEQ010000054.1 GCA_945865545.1 Sediminibacterium ginsengisoli
GAGGCTTTTATAAATTTCTGTAAAACTGAAAATATAAAAGCGAAATCAATTTTATACAATGGGTTCGATAAAATTGGAATCGCACATATTAAATCATATACTAGTTTTGTATATTTTGACACTGCAACCTATGAAAAAGATATACCAGCTTTATTACTTGCAAATAATATTATTGGGGCCAGATCTTTTGAACAAAACAGCAGTTGGTTAAGAATTAGTATTGGGACTACTACTGAAATGGAAAAAGTAGTTCAGGCTTTAAGTTAAGGGTTGGCTTATTTAGATGTTATGAAGAAAAGGAATATTTTTTTATAGAATTTAATTTTCTGGAGGGATTACTTATAAAAATGATATCCAATTTTCAAACCACCCCAAACATGCAATACTCCTATATTTGTATATGCAATTTCTGCTGAAAAAGTTCGACCTTTCTTTTTCTGAAATTGAATTCCTAATGGTGTATAAATACTATTTTTAAAACCACCACCATTCCAAATAGAACCAACCATATCGCGTGCAAGATATATTCCTAAATAAGGTGTCCAATTTTTATCTTTATTAGCTTCATCAAAATAATACTTTAGCCCCCCAAATGTGCCTATTAAGCCTACTCCTGCTTCAACATTAAGGCTTGAAGTTAAAAAATAGTCAACTGATAAAGATGACACCATGGTTGGCCCTAATATATAAATGTTTATTCCGAAAGGTTTGTATAGCCTTGGGTTGGATTTTATCACATACTTATTTCCTGCAGTCTTGATTGATAAAGTATCTTGAGCTTTAATGATATTTGATGAACAAGTAAATAGAATAAATAGTAATATGTATTTCATAAATACTGATTAAGAAATAGGGGATAGCCCATTTCAATGATTAAATAAGAGTCTTAGGAATGATAGAGATTACAAGAATTGTAAATAGAGCTGTTGCGTTAGAATTGCAATAGAGTGTGTGATTTACTTTAAAAAGGTAAGTAATATATTTTAATAATTAATTATATCCCACCTCATTTACACCTTTAATTAATTATTAAGATAACTTGAATTGAATAATACCTCTGCGTGAGGAAAACACCCCCTGAAATCGACTGAAATCGGTTCATTTCGGTTTTGTTAAAACGTAACTAACTATAAATCAAAGCCTTCATTTTCTCAAAAAATCTTCATAACCCTGAGGTCCCGGGTTCAAATCCCGGTCTCGCTATATGAAAATCAAGGACTTACGTTAAATCCTGGGTCTTATGTTGTTTTAATGAAGTTTAGGTTTTGTTAGAACTTTTTTTAATTTAATTATTATTCCTATGAGGATAATCAGATAAGTAATACTTGATAATATCAATTTAAAAGAGTTGATTCCAGATCCTATCGAAACTAATGTTTCTGCTATTGAACCTGAATGTAAATAGGTTTTTAGCATAACTAATTCAAAGTAATTCTCTGACCAATCGGCAATCATACATAAAATAGGAATAATCAATAATAGACGCTTGTTATTAAAAAAGTACACAATCCAAGATGCGTACATCAAAGTATAAACCAATGCAAAAATTACGTCCCAAATTTGAAGAAATTCGCTATAACAAAGAAGTTGCTCCTGAGTCCTTGATTCAAAGAATTTTTGAACCATTTCTAAAGAGTAAGAAAAAGAAAGACCTAATGAATTTACTCCAGCATCTAGTTTGAAGCATCTACTAAAAGGAGCTAAAATGTATGTTATGTATAAGAAAAAAACTATAGTAAAACCTATAGCTAAACATAGAGTTCGATTATTCTTGAAATATTTAATCATTTTTTTTACTAATTGGTTTTATCAAATACGGTCTTCCAAGATCGTGTTTCACCCCATACGTTTGATTTTGCATTGGCCTGAACAGTAATAGTCTTAGCATCCTTGCTCAAGTTCCAAACCTCTTGTACATAATGAATAACTTCTTTCATGTGTACTACGGTGTTAATTGTTATATTTTGTCCATCATCCGACCACTTCACTGTGAACTTCTTTCCAATTCCGTCGCCTTGTTTCATTTCAGTTTCTTTACCATTAAAGGCCAGTTGTTCCTGATTTCTCGAAAACTTTGTACTGATAGTGGAGTTAGTCGTTGCTATGTTTAGAAAATCTGCCTGCTGTGTAATTTTCATTGTTTTAACATTCATGCGATCGCCAACTATATATGCACAAACAATATTTCCGCCCATGGTTATGGGTTCTTTGGATTTCCATTCACCAGAAAAATTGGCGCGATGCGTATCATTTTTATGTTGAGCTTGTAAGGGAGAATAAATTATTTCTAATATAATAATAATGAGGTAGGGTAAAACGTATCTTTTATTTTTCATGAGTTTTTTTATTAATCCTTTATGGATTGTCTAAAGATATAGCATTGCCTTTAATTAGAATCTATCGTAAAAACCTTTGCGTTAGGAAAACACCCCCTCAAATCGGGTCAAATCGAACTATTGGGGGATGATAATGCGCAGCATTGGCAATCCCGTTAAATAGTGGGTCCTTAGTTGTATAAGGTTATTCCTAAATGAAGCCCAATTTGTATTCTTATAAATTGATTAACTTTAATAGAGTATTAATTTTAATATAATTAAATTTTTATATGTATGAATAAAATGAAAACTTACCTATTTTATCTTAGATGCATAATTGGATTGTGTTTCTTTTTTCTTGTTATAATAAAATCTGAAGCACAAATAAATCCTATTAACAATACAGATTCTAGTTCATTTAAATATTTTAAGGGGACTATTTTGGATAGCAAAACAAACAATGAATTAACTTTTGCAACCATTTCAGTTTCTGGATCAAACATTTCTACCATTAGTAATAGTGAAGGGAGATTTTTAATCAAAATTCCTATAGATAGACAAGACGCAAGTCTTATAATTTCATTTTTAGGGTATAAGGATAAAGTTATTTCAATCAAAGACTTGAAGCAAGAAAAAAATTTATTGTATTTAGAACCTATCAATGTTCTACTCAAAGAAGTAGTTGTAAATGTGATGGATGCCAATAAAATATTTTCAAATGTACTCAATAATCGTTCAAAAAATTATGGAGATAGCATTATTCAAATGATTGGTTTTTACAGAGAATCAATAAAAAAAAGACGTACTTATGTCTCAGTTTTAGAATCTATTGTCGATATTCAAAAAATGCCATTTTCATCAGTTGTGCAAGACCAAGTCAATATTTTAAAGGGTAGAAAAAATGCTGATTACGCTAAATTAGATACTGTAAACTTTAAATTAGAAGGAGGTCTTTTTTCAGCCTTATCTATTGATTTAACAAAAGATCTAAGTAGTATATTCTCACAAAATGTATTTGAATTGTATAATTTTCATTTTGAGGATATTACTCAAATTAATGATAAGCAGGTCTTCATTATCTCTTTTAAACAAAAATTATCCATTGAAGACCCTGATCCCCTCTATAGCGGAAAATTATTTATCGATGCAAAAAGTTTTGCTATCATAAGTGCAAGCTTTCAACTTAATGTTGAAAATAGAGTCAAAGCAGGACTAATTTTTACACGTAAAAAACCAAACGGAGTTGTAATTTATCCAACAGAAGTTAGCTATCAGGTTGATTACCGACAACAAGATAATAAATGGATTTTTTCATATTCTCGTGGAGATATTACATTTAAAATAAATTGGAAAAGATGGATTTTTAATACTACCTATAATACTACTTTTGAATTGGTTAATACTAATTGGAAAAATCAAGACAGCAAAGCGCAAATTAACAGTCAAAAATTGAGCCCCTATGTAATTATGTCTGATAAATTTCCTAACTCTGCAGACGTAGTTTTTTGGGGTGAATATAATATCATAGAACCTGAAAAATCTATTGAGTCCGCTATCAAAAAAATTAAAAGCAAAAACTTGAAAGAGATATTAATTCAATAAAATATTTTACGATAAGTGGAAGAATAAAACAATAAAACAATAAATGTAAATTACCCAAGCAAAAATTTAACCATACCTCTGTGTGAGGAAAACACCCCCTCAAATCGGGTAAATTCGGTTAATTTCGATTTTCCCAAAAGTAACTCACTACAAACCAACGCCTTCATTTTCTCAAAAATTCTTCATAACCGGGAGGTCGCCGGTTCAAATCTCGGTTTCGCTTCTAAAGGGGATAAATCAGTTTTAGATTGGTTTATCCCCTTTTTATTTTTCTTTATACCCAACTTTGGATCTAATCAGAGTATAAGAGTGAAGATTTTGAGCAGTAGTAATTGCTTAAAATATTTAAAAAAATTCATACTAGTACGTACTAGTATGAATTTTTTATTTTATCTTCACATTACAACTTTGCTGTGTGAAACATTTAAAAACCGACTGCAGATATTTTACTAGGCGGATAACTTTATTTGACATGCACGCAATGTGAAAAGTTATGAATCTTATACAATAAATGCAAATTTCGTTAATATTTATAATATATTTTTTCACCAAATAGTCGGTTTTAATTATTTCTAAAATTAATTTTTATCAAACATCTTAAACTTCATAGTCAAATGAACAAAGCTTTTATTTTTATTTGTTTCGGCATAATTCTAACGGCCACCGCATGCAATAGAAATGCAAAGCCTAGAATTGCTTTTGTAGCTGGTGCGGCAACAGACTTTTGGACCATAGCTGAAGCTGGATGTAAGAAAGCCGACCAGGAGCTTGAAAATTTTGATGTAATCTTTAAGTATACAACGGATGGCGCAACTCAGGAACAGAAAAGGATATTGGAAGATCTACAGGTGGACGGAGTTAAAGGAATTATTATTTCTCCACTTGATCCTATCAATCAGGGACCAATGATTGATGCGTTTTCTGCAAATATTCCTATCGTAATTACGGACAGTGATATTCCTTTTAGTAAGAGGCTATGTTATTTGGGAACAAGCAACGTGGATGCGGGTCGGAATGCAGGTAAATTAATAAAGGAAGCAATACCTAATGGAGGAAAGATAATGCTTTTCGTCGGCAATGCCGATGCTCAAAATGCAAGGGAAAGAATTCAAGGGATCAAAGAGGAGATTGCAGGAACTTCCATCGAAATTGTGGGTATAAAAACAGATAATATTGATCGTGTAAGGGCTAAAGCTAATGTGAGCGATGCTTTAGTCTCTCACCCTGACTTACAATGTCTTGTTGGATTATGGAGTTATAATGGTCCCGCTATATTAAATGCGATGAAAGAATCTGGTAAAAAGATAAGTATTATCTGTTTTGATGAGGAAGATGAAACGCTCAATGGGGTCAAAGATGGAGATATTTACGGCACGATTGTGCAACAACCATTTGAATTTGGTTATCGTTCCGTTCACCTACTTGCTGATTATTTATCGGGGAAAAATAATGTACCGAAGGATAAAAAAATTATTATACCTGTGCAAATAATCAAAAAGAAAGAAGCACCCGCATACATTGAAAAGATGAAGTTATTGAGAGGCCAGAAATAATAAAATAGTATGCCAGATAAAGTTAAGATATCAGAAACTCATCCCTACTTTCTTGAGATGACCGGGATATCAAAAGCTTTTGATGCTTCCTGTGTCCTTAAAGATGTAAATTTTAAGCTCTCGAAAGGGGAAGTGGTTGCTTTGATGGGAGAAAATGGCGCCGGTAAATCAACGTTGATGAAAATACTGAGCGGTATTTATTCACCAGACGAAGGAATTATTTCGATTGATTCAACTGAACAAAAAATCCGGGAAGTTAAAGACGCAATGACATTGGGGATAGCTTTAATTCACCAGGAACTTAATCTTGTAGATAACCTCGACGTTGCCGGAAATATTTTTCTTGGACAGGAGCCACTGGGATGGTTAGGTATTGTAAAGAAGAAAAAATTATACAACCAGGCGAAACAAATACTTGATATTTTAGGTATACCAATACCGGTTAATGCTTCGGTAGCAGCCTTGTCTATAGGCGAACAACAGATGATTGAGATTGCGAAAGCAGTGTCACAGAATGCACGGATCCTAATCATGGATGAGCCCACCTCAAGCCTTACTGTGAAGGAAACAAAAATTTTATTTAAGGTTATCAGGGATCTTAAATCGAAGGGTGTTGCTATTGTTTATATTTCTCATCGCTTATCTGAAGTGTTTGAAATTGCTGACCGCGCGGTGGTGCTTAAAGATGGTAGAAACTCCGGCGAGTTATTGAAAGAAGAAATTAACCACGACAATATCCTGAAGCTTATGGTGGGCAGATCACTGGCCCCGGTCATTCAAAACAAAGTACCCGGCATGCTGCAATGGGACTTTGCAGCTTCAGATTTGAGAACTTTGAAATATCCGCAAAAAAAAATCAATTTCAGGATTGCTAGGGGAGAAATTGTTGGCATCGCTGGTTTGATGGGCTCCGGGCGGACAGAACTGGTGAATACGATTTTTGGCATAAATCCAAAGGTAGGTGGAAAAACACTTTTAAAGGGCGCTGAAGTCAACATTAAAAGGCCGGCAGATGCTATAGAAAAAGGTATTTTTCTTGTACCGGAGGATAGAAGAAAACAAGGTGTAATTACTGAGATGGATGTGATAGATAATATTACTATTACAAATTTGGATGCATATTCAATACTAGGTTTAATTCAAAAAAAAATTACTAAAAGGATTTCTGAAAAGCAAACACAGCAATTGAACCTGGCATCCGTTGAAAAGAATCCATTGGTCAAATATCTTAGCGGTGGAAACCAGCAGAAAGTAGCAATTGCGAAATGGCTTGCATTATCTCCTCACTTAATCATTTTCGATGAACCAACAAGAGGAGTTGATGTTGGTGCAAAATCCGAGATTTATAATATTATGCGAATGATTGCAAATACTGATTCAATGATATTAATAGTGAGTTCTGATATGGAAGAAGTAATGAAAATCAGTGATAGGATTCTTGTGATGAGTGATGGTGAGATAACAGGTGAATTATTGAAAACAGCATTTAGTGAAGAAAAAATAATCAGACTAGCAGTCGCCAAATTAGAAACAAAATGAAAAAAGAGCTCGGTATCTTAGTTATATTTATTTGCCTGTGTTTTACAGTTGCGATCGGGAATCCAAATTTTCTCAGTTTTACCAACCTGCAAAATGTAGGCAGATTAATTGGCATCTTCGGTATCTTCAGTATCGGCAGTGGAATTGTAATCATCACTAAAGGAGTTGATTTGTCGGTTGGTTCCCTTTTCGCATTGACAGGTATCATCATAAGCCAAATGCTTGTAGAGTATAATATCTTTTGGGTATGGGCCGTTCTGTTCACCATTTTGCTATCAACAGCGCTCGGATTCCTTCATGGTTTTCTTATCACCAGGTTCAAAATACAGCCATTTATAATTACACTATGTGGTCTGCTTTTTTATCGTGGAATGGCACGATATATTTCTAACGACGTGACACTAGGCTTTGGTTATAGTAAAGGGTTTGAAACGCTTAAATTTATTTCCACCGGAAATATTCTGGGTATACCTGCTCCTTTTATTCTTCTGGTTTTAATTGGCGGATTCTTTTGGTTGGTTCTTCATAAGTCTGTTTACGGAAGATATCTTTTCGCAGTAGGGCGCAATGAGGAAGCTTCTTTTTTTTCAGGCATCAATACAAATCGGATAGTTTTATCTGCCTATGTCATTTCTGGTTTTCTGGCTGGTATATGTGGTATATTATTAGCATTCTACACAAATGCTGTTGCACCATCTGCGCATGGAAATTTTTATGAATTGTATGGCATCGCAGCCGCGGTTTTGGGAGGTTGTTCCCTTCGTGGAGGAGAGGGCTCGGTTATTGGAATCATAATCGGGGCTGCCATGCTGCAAGTAATTCAGAACCTTGTGAATCTATTAGGTATTCCGAGTTCTTTGAACTTTCCGGTGATGGCGGTCGTTATTCTCATAGGCGTCTTCGCCGACCGGTTTTTCGCAACGCGTAAAAAAAAGCAAAATCTTCAAATTTAACCTCACTAGCAATGCAACTGTAGGATTCAGATGTGTAAAGGATTAAGTTATCAGTATATAATTTAAAAAGTTACAACGATTTTCTGATCGTCAATTTCCACGGATTTTCAACGGTTCTAATGGTTTTTGCCTCTATGAGCTCAGCCATCGTTGTACCCATCGTTTTAAAATCGGTTGAAAGTGTAGTTATGCCACCTGCAAGCACTTCTTTTAAAGGAGTTTCATTATATGAAATGATGCCGATATCTTTTCCAATGATGAAATTCTTTTTCTCCACCTGTTTAATCAATTCCACTATATCATGATCATTTACAACCATATAAAGTTCGCCCTTTGTTATCGGCTTATTCTGAAGGGTATGAATGTACTCGAAATTGTATCCAAATTCCTTACAAAATCTTTTCATACCGTAGTATCGTTCATACGGCTCTTTCTCCTCTTTTTGCACCATTATAAATTTGCTGTACTTTTTTATATGATGATGGCCGAATACGAGCGCTTCATAAGTGTTTTTCTCAAAATTTTGACATACAGCGGAGTACTTGCCATAGAGTTCCTTATGAAAATGATCTAAAAGAAATACCCTGCCATTGAGCTTATCAAGCATTGGCCCGACGCCTTCGAATTTTCCCGACATGATAATATAGGTGGTATACTTGCCATTTGCTTCCTTAATGAGTGTGTCAAATACCTCTCGGTTATAGTTGTGAAAATATAAATTTACCGAGGCAGAGTGACCCAGGGAATTAATTAATGAATTATATAACTCCTCTTTAAAAGAATTGAATTCATTGAATAATAAAAATATTTTCTGCTGATGTGATATCCTTGTGCTTACAACGTAATAGCCAATCCCCTGTTTCGATTCAACGATACCTTTCGATTTTAGTTCCGATAAACCCTTCAGAACGGTGTCCCTGGACAAATTGTACTTTTTCATAAAGTCCTGGATGGACGGTAGCCAACTTCTTTCAGTATAAGTGCCGCTCAAAATGCCAGATATCACGTAATTAACGATAAGCTTATATTTTGAACCGTTCGATGTCATTTATGAATTGGTGTAAAAATGAAACAAATATAAGTCGGGAAAACTGATTATTAAAAAGTTTAAAAAAACCATACCAGTACGTACTAGTATGAAATTATTTATTATATTTGATTAATATTAAATCATCGAACATAAGTAAACAAAATATGAAAGGGATAAATGGAAAGGTTGCAATAGTTACTGGTGGTTCTGCAGGCATTGGGCTTTCGTGCGTGAAAAGACTCTGCCAAGAAGGAGCCTCAGTAACATTTTCTGGGATTTCCGATGATGGCAAAGATGTTGAAAAAGAATTAATCGAAAAAGGTTATAATGTGCAATTTCTCCAGGG
>CAMBEQ010000055.1 GCA_945865545.1 Sediminibacterium ginsengisoli
ACAACGGGCTTTTTTAATGTTTCCGCCAACTGTATCCACTTTTGTACTGGCATTTTTTTATTATAGTAAGAAGCCCCAATTACAAAAGCAATAAAACCTGCTTGATGACTAGTAGGTAAATGAGCAGCAGTAAATGTATTATTTGCTGGAAAAAAATAATCTAACCCTTTTTCGTCGTTGGTTACATTCAACTGCTTTAAAGTTGCTAAGTACCTATCACAAACATGCGTTGTAGGTAATAAGTTAATATGTAATTTAGCCAAGATTAATTTTCTAATGCTTAATTTTTGATAGCTGAACGCTTTTATACCTAAAGCATTTTTAATCTTCCAGGATCTAAGATTATGATGTAAGTCAATGATGTAATCAAATTCAAATTTCTTTAATTCAGAAATAGTCTCCTTAATATCTTGACCTAAAAAATGGCATTGGTCAATATAGGGATTGGCCATCACCAAATCTTTCAAAGAAGCTTTGGTTAGAAAATGTATTTCCACGCCTGGTATTTGTTGTTTGGCGCAACGGACTGCTGGTGTGGTAAGAACAATATCACCAATAGAAGAGAAACGTATAAATAATAAACGCATACTTTATTAACTCTAAGGAAGTGGCTGATCGTATTCTAAATAATCTAAATCCTTGTGGTAGGTTTCCTCTGTAAAAATAAAAGCGATAAGCGTAATGATCATTACCGTAGCCCCTGTGAAAATGCCACTTTGAATAATGCTCCACCCTAATTTCTTTTGAAGCAAATCAAGGAATAAAAAATTAATTAATGGTAAGGCCCCTCTCACCATATTAGGAATGGTGGTAGCCGCTGTTGCTCTTAAATTGGTGCCAAATTGTTCGGCCGCCATCGTATTAAAAATGGCCCAATAGCCAGTACTAAATCCAAGTAGCCCACAAATTAGATACATTCTATCATCGTTGCTGTTGACGCTGCTAAAAAACAAAGCCATCCCAATAATACTCAATGAATAGAATAACAGAAGTGCTTTTTTTCTACTTTGAAAATATTGACTCACATAACCAATTAATAAATCTCCCAATGCAATTCCAATGTAGGCAAACATAACTGCCTTTCCAGAATCTATTAAATTATCGCCATATAAACCAGTAGCAAACTTATTACTATAATTTATCATTACTCCAATTACAAACCAAGTAGGTAAACCAATCAAAATAGCTTTAATGTATTTTGAAAACCGATGGTACGTGCTAAAAAACATTAAGAAATTTCCTTTTGAAACCTTGGCTAATTTTGTAGACTCAAACATAAACGACTCAGCCACTTTAACACGGAGTATTAATAAGCAAAATCCAAGCACCCCCCCAATTTGATAACACAATCTCCAGTCAGCAGTAAATTTAAAAGTAAAGTAGGCAAATACGGCTCCAAACAAACCAATACCTGCAACCATTGAAGTACCTATCCCTCTTTTATTTTTTGGCAGCATTTCCGAAACCAAAGTAATGCCCGCTCCTAATTCTCCTGCTAGTCCAATGCCGCCTATAAATCTGCAGTAAGCATATTGATCTACTGTTTGAACGAAAGAGGTTAAAAAATTCGCCACCGAATAAAGTATAATCGATCCAAACAATACTTTTAATCTTCCTTTTTTATCTCCCAACACCCCCCATAAAATACCACCTATCAATAGGCCAGACATTTGCCAATTAATAATATGCGCGCTATCTACAATAATAGTTTCTGCCGTCGAACCTAAGCTCATTACACTTGGCTGTCTTACAATAGTAAATAAGAGCAAATCATACACGTCTACAAAATAACCTAATGCAGCAACAAAAACCGGCAAGGACAATAATCCTATTTGTTTATTCGAGGTCATAAGCTTTTGATAAATTTTTTTGGTTTAATTACGATTGCTTTATTGTTTAGCCCTATGACTAATTACTTGAAAAATAACAGGCAGGGTTGTAATTAGTACAATTCCTAGCACAATTACTTCTAAATGATTTTTTAAGTCGAATTGGAAATTATTCAAAATCCAAGATTGTAAAAAATGTCCTGCGCATAACATACTTGCCACCCAAGCCACACAGCCAACGATATTAAAATAATTAAATTTATTTTTATCCATTTTTACGATGCCGGCTATAATTGGTGCAAAAGTGCGCACAATAGGAATGAATCTGGCAATAACAATGGCACGCCCTCCATGCTTTTCATAAAAATCGTTTGCTTGTCTTAAATATTTTTTCTTGAAAAATACATTATCCTCCCAATCGTACATAGCAGGGCCTACTTTTTTTCCAATACGATACCCCACTTCATTTCCCAAGATACCCGCTACCGTTATAAATGAAAAAATAGTAAATAAATTGACCCATTCATTTTCACTCACCAAAATTTGGGCAGCCAATGGCGCACTATAAATTCCTGCTACAAAAAGCAAACTATCTCCTGGTAAGAAAAAGCCAAAAAATAAACCCGTCTCCGCAAAAACTACAAATAGCAATAACCACAAGCCTCCATTTTCAATATAATATTGAGGTTGTAATAATTGACTCCAATGAAATGCTTCTAATAAATGAATCATACTTTATAATTATGCTTGCTTAGGTGATTCTAAAGCCCCCTCCCATTTACTTACCACTGTAGTGGCTAAGCTATTGCCCAATACATTGGTGGCAGAACGAAACATATCGCAAAAATGATCAATAGGTAAAATTAATGCTATTCCTTCTGGAGGAATATGAAACATAGCGCAAGTAGCAGTCACTACCACCAAGGACGCCCTCGGTACACCAGCAATACCTTTGCTTGTTAACATTAACACCAATAACATAGTTAACTGTGTTCCCATATCTAAATGTATTCCATAAGCTTGCGCAATGGCCATACTAGCAAAAGTCATATACATCATGCTGCCATCTAAATTAAATGAGTAGCCTAATGGTAAAATAAAAGAAACAATTTTATCCTTACAACCAAAGCGTTCTAGTTCTTCAGTTAATTTAGGAAATACCGCTTCACTACTGGTCGTACTAAACGCAATGACCAGCGGTGTCGTAATGTGTTTTAGTAAAGAAGGGATTCTATTTTTTAAAATTAAAAAGCCTACCCCTAATAAAACTATCCATAAGGTAGCTATACCAATTAAAAAGAAAAATAAATACTTACCATAAAATTCAAAAATGGCTAATCCTTTGGTAGCTATTACTGCTGCTATGGCACCAAACACTCCCAAAGGTGCAAAGTTCATTACATAGCCCACCATTTTAAGAATGATATGTGATATTGTTTCTAACGCTTTTACAAAACCTTTTGCAGCCTCTCCAATGGCAGCAGCAGCTACTCCGAAAAAAATACTAAAAATAACAATTTGTAAAATCTCATTATTGGCCATGGCCTCCACCATACTTTTAGGAAAAACATGTTCCACAAAATTGATTAAACTAAATACTTGGGTTTTACCCATTAAATCTTGCGCACCAGATATATCGGCATTGGATAATGCAATCCCTTCTCCTGGTTTAAAAATATTCACTAAAATTAATCCAATCAATAAGCTTATTAAGGAAGCGGAAATAAACCACAACAAAGCTTTACCACCTACTCTACCCACTGTTTTAAGATCGCCTAATTTAGCAATGCCCACCACTAAAGTAGTAAACACCAATGGTGCAATAATCATTTGAACCAATCTTAAAAAAATAGTGGTTAAAACTTTTAAGTTTTTTGAGTAACCGTCAATGGAAGTTGCACTTTGAGTTTCATGTATATAATAACCTAAAATTGCGCCGGCAATCATGGCTATTACAATATATAAAGTAAGCTTATTAGATTTTTTCATGGTACTAGATAGTAATGCAATATAAGACTTAAGTAGTAAAAAAATACCCCATAATGGGGCTGCCTTTTCGAAAAAAATGCACTTGAAATTGCAAAAAAAGTGCTATTTTCCAATTTAAATTGTGTTGTCATTAAACAACTAATTCAAAAACATAACTATGTTAATGAATTGAACACAGAAACCCTAACATTATGAGTTTATTTAGAAAAAAGGATTTATCAGCCATGTTGGCCCAAGCGGAAGATGGTGGAAAAGGTCTAAAACGTACTTTAGGCGCAGGCAACTTAGTGGCATTGGGTGTAGGTGCCATTATAGGCGCTGGCTTGTTTGTAAGAACCGCTGCCGCAGCTGGTCAAGCCGCCGGACCTGCTGTAACTTTGTCCTTTATTGTCGCAGCAATTGGTTGCGCTTTTGCAGGATTATGTTATGCAGAATTTGCTGCCATGATACCTATTTCAGGAAGTGCTTATGCCTATTCTTATGTTACAATGGGCGAAACAGTTGCTTGGATTATTGGTTGGGCATTAATTATGGAATATGCTTTAGGTGCAGCTACTGTATCTATTGCTTGGAGTGAATATTTAAACAAGCTGCTGGGAGGAGCCATCCCTTATGAATGGAGCCATTCCCCTTTTGAAAGCGTTACCGACACTGCTGGAGTATTGCACCATGGCATCATGAATGCACCGGCATTAGTTATATTATTATTACTCACTTTATTATTAATCAAAGGAACTCAAGAATCTGCTATAGTAAATGCAATCATTGTATTTATAAAAGTGGCTATTGTTATTTTATTTATCATATTAGGATGGCAGTTTATTAGACCAGAAAATCATACCCCCTATCTAATACCAGCTACTCAGCCTCCAATGATAGATGCTTCAGGAAAAGTGATTGCCGATTACTCAGGTGCATTTAAACATGGATGGGGTGGTGTATTGGGTGGAGCAGCCATTGTTTTCTTTGCCTTCATTGGGTTTGATGCAGTATCTACCGCAGCACAGGAAGCAAAAAATCCTAAAAGAGATATGCCCATTGGTATTTTAGGTTCATTAGTTGTTTGTACTATTCTTTATATTTTATTTGGTCATGTATTAACAGGGGTTGCTAACTGGAAAGACTTCGTAGATCCTTTAAAAGGACGAGAAGCTTCTGTTGCTTATGCCATCTCTACTTATATGACAGGCTATGGCTGGTTAGCAACAGCTGTAACCGTGGCTATTTTAGCAGGATTTAGTTCTGTGATATTAGTAATGTTGATGGGTCAATCACGTGTATTTTACTCGATGGCCAATGACGGATTATTACCTAAAGTGTTTTCTGCATTACACCCTAAGTATAGAACTCCCTATAAATCAAACTGGATTTTATTTGTGTTTGTAGGCGCATTTGCTGCTTTTGTGCCAGGTAATGTGGCAGGCGATTTAACTTCATTTGGAACTTTATTTGCCTTCGTGTTAGTAAGTGCTGGTATTTGGATTTTAAGACGCAAATCACCTAATATGGAGCGTCCGTTTAAAACTCCATTAGTTCCATTAGTACCTATTTTAGGCGCTGTCATTTGTTTAGCAATGATATTTGCCCTAGATGCACAAACACTTAAAGTTGCATTTGGCTGGATGGTTTTGGGATTAGTAGTATACTTTGTATATAGTCGTAAACACAGTAATTTGAACAAGTAATACTGGCTCATGTATATAAAATTGTCCCCTCGAGTTATCGGGGGGACAATTTTTTTTTGCTTATTTTTGCAACTCTTAACACCTACAACTATGGGAAGGATTTTTGAAGTAAGAAAAGCCACGATGTTCAAAAGGTTTGATCGTATGGCTAAGCAGTTTACCAGAATTGGTAAAGAAATTGTAATTGCTGTGAAGGCAAGTGGTCCTAATCCTGACGACAACCCTGCTTTAAGAAGATGCTATCAAAATGCAAGAAGTGTAGGCATGCCCAAGGATCGTGTGGAAGCTGCTATTAAAAGAGCCTTAGGTAAAGACACTAGTAATTATGAAGAAATATTATACGAAGGCTATGCTCCGCATGGAGTGGCTTTATTAGTGGAAACAGCAACAGACAATCATGTAAGAACCGTTGCCAATGTAAAAAGTCATTTTAACAAAGGACATGGCACATTAGGTAATTCAGGTAGTGTGAGTTTTCAGTTTAAGAAAATGGGTGTATTCAATTTAAAGCCGGAAGGATTAAATATGGACGATTTAGAATTAGAATTGATTGACCATGGCTTAGATGAATTAGGAGAAAGCAATGACGACAATGGAAATGCCATTATTGTATTACGTTGTGCTTTTACCGATTTTGGAAATTTGCAAAAAGCATTAGAAGATAAAAATTTACACCCCATTAGTGCAGAATTAGAATGGATTCCCACCACCACCGTTCCTGTTACTGACGAACAAGCAGAAGACATTAGTAAATTAATTGAAAGACTTGAAGAAGATGAAGATGTGAATAAAGTATTTCACAATATGGGCGCCTAATGAAAAAACAATACTTACCTATATTATTACTAACGCCCTTATTGCTATCACTCAATGTAATTAAACCATTGAGCGATTCTAGTAAATTGAAATATAATTATTATCGCCTAAGTGCAGATTTGAAAGTAGCACCGAATTTATATACCACCCAAACAGGATTTTTTTGTAATACAGAAAGGGCTTTGGAAAAGAAAACTAAATTAGCGGTAAAATTTAGATTGGGATCCGTTGAACAAACACAAAGATTAGAAGGTTATGCTTCTACTCTGCCATCATCTCATTAATAACTTTGATAATTTCCTCTGTATTGGGCTTAGAAAAATAATCTCCATCGCTAGCAAATGCAGGGCGATGCGCTTTCGCACTCAAGGTACGAGCTGCTACATCCAACCAACGATAACCTCCTTGGCCTTCAATAACTTGCTGATACATATAAGCACTAGCGCCCCCTGGCACATCTTCGTCAATAAATATAATGCGATTGGTTTTTTTAAGAGAGGCAAGAATTTGATGATTAATATCAAATGGCAGTAAAGTTTGTACATCCATAATTTCACAATCAATGCCCATTTCATTTAAACGCATGGCTGCGTCTTCAATAATTCTTAATGTAGAACCATAGGAAACAATTGTTATGTCAGTTCCTTCTTTTAAAATTTCTGGCTTGCCTAAAGGAACTGTAAACTCGGTAATATTAGAAGGCATGGTTTCTTTTAATCGATATCCATTTAAACATTCGATTAATAAAGCGGGGTCATTGCCGCGAAGTAAAGTATTGTACATGCCCACTGCCTGCACCATATTTCTAGGAACACAAACAAACATACCTCTTAATGCATTAACGATAACGCCCATGGGTGAACCACTATGAAAAATTCCTTCTAAACGATGTCCCCTAGTACGAATTATTACGGGACTACTTTGCAATCCATTGCTACGATAATGTAATGTAGAAATATCGTCACTTAATGTTTGTAAGCCATATAATAAATAATCCAGGTATTGAATTTCGGCAATGGGACGCAATCCTCTCATCGCCATGCCATGTGCTTGTCCAATAATAGATTGTTCTCTTATTCCAGTATCAAAAATGCGATCCATTCCATGTTTAGTTTGCAAGCCAGCAAATCCTTGATTGACATCTCCAATATTTCCCAAATCTTCCCCAAAAGCATATACGGCAGGGTTTTGCTCAAACAATACATCAAAATAATGATTCAATACTTCATAGCCGTTTAAAGTAGGCGCATCGGCTGGATAAATTGGGTCTACTACTGACACATTTAATGTGCTAAGTGGGCCTTCGTTGTATAAATCCTTACTATAAAATGGAGCTTCTTGTTGATAATAATCATCTAAAAATTGACGAATCAATTTTTTATTAGGATGCTGCGTAATTTTTTCAAGTACTAAATGAAGTGCTCTGAATATATCTCTTTTCAAAGGCTCTCTACTATGTACTAATTCATGAACCAATTCAATCACTATTTTCAAATCAGATTCATTCAAACCTTGTTGCACCAATTGAACACCTTCAATAATTTTTTCTTTAATCGGCGTAATATATTTTTCCCATGCAGCTAATTTAAGCAAACGCACTTCTTTTTTTACTTCCGTTTCTAATTCTTGTAAAATATCTTCTGTAGTCAATTCATTTAATAAAAGCCACTCCCGCATTTTTTTATTGCAATCCCATTCTCTTTCCCATTGAAGCCTTTCGGAGGTTTTATATCTTTCATGACTCCCACTGGTAGAATGTCCTTGAGGTTGTGTCAATTCTTGAATGTGAAATAAAACAGGGGTATGAGTATCTCTTGTAAAGGAAATACCTTCTTCAAAAGTTTCACATAATGCGGCATAGTCCCAGCCCTTTACCGTATAAATTTTAATCCCATTGGTCCCCTTCTCTATCTCTAATCCTTTCAAAGCCTCTGAAATAGATGCTTTAGTAGTTTGTAAACTAGTGGGCACTGAAATGCCATAGCCATCATCATAAACAAAAATGGCTAAGGGTACTTGCAGTACACCCGCTGCATTGACTACTTCCCAAAAATGTCCTTCGGAAGTACTTGCATCTCCAATGGTACAAAAACAAACCTCATTGCCATTATCACTTAAATTAGAAAATTGAGCTTTGTGTTTAGAACTTCTAAAACAAGTAGAAGCAAAAGCCAAGCCTAAGCCGCGCACCATTTGACCTGCGGTGGGTGCAATGTCTGCAGAAATATTATAACTTTTAACCAGGTCGCTCCATGCGCCTTTTTTATCTACAAATTCAGTGGCAAAATGGGCATTCATGTTTTTTCCTCCGCTAAAAGGATCGTTGTGCACATCAGAATACAATTGAGAAAAATATTCTTCAATAGTTGATACACCTATGGCAAACATAAAAGTTTGGTCTCTGTAATATCCACTTCTGAAATCTCCTTTTTGAAAAAATTTAGCCAATGCAATTTGAGCCACTTCCTTCCCATCTCCAAAAATGCCAAATTTTGCTTTGCCTGTTAAAACTTCTCTTCTACCTAGTAAACTTACTTCCCTACTCAATAAAGCCAAACGATAGTCGGCAATAACGGAATTGCGAAATGCCTCAAAAGAGAGCATATCTTGGTTAGCAACAACGTCGAGGGTGGATTCCATTTGACAAAAATAGGGGTCAAAATTCATAAAAAGTAAAGAAATAAGTAAAAACCCCTTTTTACCAATTTTTCAATAATTTCGTTATCGTATTTCATTAGCATTTTAGGCTATGAATCATAAAAAAGTATGAAAAAATTTACCACTATAGTCGCCCTTTTAGCCTTGATTTTAGCATTTAAGCAATCCAAAGGTCAGGCCAAAGTGGAAGACCTCTTAAAGTTTAAAAACGACCAATATGATTTTGGTAAAATAAGCTTTGGGCAACCAGCCACTTATACCATAGAAATTAACAATATTAGTAAAGATACACTTACCTTAATCCATGTTCGACCTGGCTGTGGCTGC
>CAMBEQ010000056.1 GCA_945865545.1 Sediminibacterium ginsengisoli
TATTTGTTTTTTCACCTAAAGGGGAAAGGGTATTTACAAAATCTCCCAACAAACTAGCTGCAGGAGCAGTTTTTATGGTATCTCCATGTTTAAAAAAATTGGTAGAATTACCCAAAACGATACTAATACTACTAATTCCTAAAGGATTATCTTGAATAGTAGCTACAGAATTATCTGGAATTTTATAAGGTTCATTTAATTTAACTGCAACAATTATTTGAGCTAAATTGTCTTTTTGATTTTCAATTTCAAAAACAGACCCAACTTGATACCCATTTACAAAAACAGGATTCGATACAATTAATCCTTTAGTATCTGCATATTTAGCATAAATAAAATTCCCAGATTTAAATATTGTTTTACCTCTTAGGAAATTAAAACCTAAAATTATAAGCGTAACTGCAATCACAGTTAAAGCACCCACTTTTGTTTCATTTGATACACGCATCTTGATAAATCTACTTTACTGCAAAATTAGCTAAAAAATAGGAGCTAATTGGCATTTGTCTTTTTCTGGTTTTCTAGGGAGTTTTTGTACCTAATCACCGATTTGGTGATTACTTCGCAAATTTGATTTTGACCTTCTTCACTATTTAAATAATCCTCATCTTCTGGATTGGATATAAAGCCTGTTTCTACCAAAACAGCTGGCATTTGAACAGCAGCCAAAACCCAAATTCCTTTTTGTCTCTGTTTGGCCTCTCGGCTTAATCTTCCTGCTGCCTTAAATTCTTCCTCAATGGTTAAAGCTAAACTAGCCGCTCTTTGAAAAAATTGTTGTGTTAATAAGCTAATCATCATGGATCGGGTAGGGTCAGCAGCATCTATTTCCTTAATTTGCTTTTCTGAAACAGAATCTAATTTTTCCACCACATCATCTACAGCCTCATTGGCCATATCTTTCTTTTGATCTGATTTTCCTACATTATAAATAAATGTTTCTGTACCCCTTGCTGTACTTGGGGTATAGGTAGTTTTATACAGGGGTACTCTGCGTGTCACTTTTCTTTTAACTCCTTTTTTCTTTACAGTATAGGTTTTATTGGTGTATCCTATAATTTCTCTACTTCTGCTAGCATTTGCAGAATTGGTATGTATACAAATAAATAAATCTCCTTTGGCAGCGTTGGCCATATTAGCCTTCTCCACTACCGTATTGAAAATATCAGTGGTTCTGGTTAAAACCACTTCCACATCAGGAATGGCATTATGAAAATATTCTTCTAATTTTAAAGATATAGCCAATGAGACAGCGGCTTCGGTTGAATATTTTCCATTGGATCCAGGATCGGTGCCTCCATGACCCGGATCAATGATGATGCGTTTTAAGGTTTTTGATGAATTTTGGGCTTCAGCGCTTAAGCTTATAAGGGTAAAAAAGGCAATTTTTCCATAAGTAAATGCTAAAATCAGTCTAATTTGCTTCATAATCAGTGCCTTAATGCTGTTTTAGTTTATTTTTGCAGCTGTGATAGAATCAGGATACAAAAATAACGTAAAAAACAGGCCTTCTATTGTAAATATTGGCATTTTACTAATATTAACAATAGTTTTATTGTCAGTGTATCCTACCAGGGCACAGGTCAAAGTGGCTAAGAATGCCCCTGTTCAATTAATGGACAGCCCAGTAAAAAAGACCGATACGAACATTTCTAAGTCTATCAGAATATCAAAAGACAGTATTGACACCCCGGTGAAATATACTGCTGCAGATTCAGGGGTCATGATTATGTCTTCCAAGGAATTCTATTTATATGGAAATGCTAAAACAGAATACAAAACTTCCATTTTAGAAGCGGCCACTATTGTGTATGACCAACAGACACAGAATATTAAAGCCTATGGAGCAAAAGATACGTTAGGTAACCCCCAAAGCAATCCTAAATTTCAAGAAAGTGGTATGGTATCCTTAAATGATTCCATTTATTTTAATATGAAATCTGGAAAGGGGTTAACAAAAAATAGCAATTTTCAACAAGGTGAAATTTACATCAATGCGTCTTCGATGAAAAAAATAAATAAAGAAGAAGCCTTTGCTTGGAAAGCAAGATTTACCACTTGTAACTTAGATGATCCTCATTTTGCATTTAGAACCAATAAGTTAAAAATAATCAATGATAAAATTGGTGTTTCGGGACCCGCTTTCCCAGAATTTGAAGGGGTTCCTTTTCCCATAGGCATTCCATTTGGTATTTTTCCATTAACTAAAGGAAGGCATTCTGGAATGATGGCACCTGCTTTTACCTCTAGTGAGGATTTTGGTTTAGGGTTTGAAGGTATCGGGTATTACAAAGTATTAAGCGATAATTTTGATGCCACCCTTAGAAGTAATTTATATTCCTATGGTGGGTGGAGTGCTAATTTAAATAGTAAATATATTTTACGATATAAATATATAGGCAATTTTAATTTAAGTCTTCAGAATACTAAAATTTTAAATAGAAATACAGGGGTTGCTACCGAATTCACTGGTACGAAAACCTTTATGATCAATTGGTCACATTCTATGGATGCAAGAGCATTGCCTGGAACCAATTTTTCGGCTAATGTGAACTTTGGAAGCACTAAGTATAATAAGTCTTTACTAAATAATCCGTTACAAAATTTTCAAAATCAGATAAGCTCTTCTATTAGTTATAATAAATCATGGGATAATAAATATAATTTATCCGTTAACTTAAATCATAGCCAAAACAATAATTTAGGTTTAGTGAATTTAAGCTTACCGAATATTAATTTTAATGCCTTAACTATTTACCCATTCCAAAAAAAGGAACAAGTAGGTGCTAGTAAGTGGTATGAAAAATTAGGAATAGGATACAATGGCCAATTTCAAAATCAATTCTCATTCTATGATACGGCTTTTAATATGCCAAGATTATTAGATACCATGCAATGGGGAGCTACACATAGCATTCCAATTAGTTTATCCTTACCATCTATAGGCCCTTTTACCATTAGTCCTAATATTAACGTTGAAGAAAAATGGTATGGTTCACAAAACACAAAAACCTGGAACAGTAAGTTAAATAAAGTAGATACCAATACCAGCAGAGGTTTTTACAGAGCACCTCGTATTGCTTTTGGTGTAGGAACTTCTACAAGAATTTTTGGTACTTATAAATTTAATGACAGTTATGTAAAAGCAATAAGACATGAGATTAGACCTAGTATTTCATTCAATTACACGCCCGATTTAGCGGCTTCCTATCATTACACATCACAAATAGATTCTACAGGAAGAAGTTATCGTTTTTCTAAATTTGATGGAGGTGCATTAGGAGGTGCTTATTCAGAAGGTACTTTTGGAGGCTTAGGTTTTGGAATAGACAATTTACTGGAAATGAAAGTAAAAGACAGAGCAGATACCACTGACACTGAAGAAAAATTTAAAAAGATTAAATTGATTGAAGGATTTGGCTTTAATTCAAACTTTAATTTTTTAGCAGACAGTTTTCAATTAGGCACATTTAACTTTTATGCTCGTACTGTTTTATTTAATGTATTAAATATTACCTCTTCATTTACGGTAGATCCATATGCCAATGACCAGCAAGGATTTAGAGTGAATAAATTAGACGTAGATTTTACAAAATTAAAATTTGGACATATTACTAATGGAGGTATTTCAATTGCTACTTCTTTCAAAAGTAAATCCAAAGATGAAAAAGCTTCTAAGTCAAAAGAAATTCCGATTGACCCATTTATGACTCCTGATGAACAGCAAAGGCAACTTCAATATGTAAAAGCCAACCCAGCTGAGTATACCGATTTTAATATTCCTTGGTCTTTGTCTTTTTCCTATTCTTTTCAATTTTCAAGAACCATTAAATCTGATTATTCAGGGTTTAAATTACAAACTTATTCAAGTTTAAATTTTAATGGCGATTTTAGTTTAACACCCAAATGGAAAATAGGTGGATCTGGTTATATTGACGTCGCCAAAGCCAATATTCAACAATTAAGTATGTTTATTACTAGAGAGATGCATTGCTGGCAGATGGCCATTAATGTTACGCCTATAGGATTATATAGGTCATTCAGTATCACCATCAATCCTAAGTCTGGAATATTAAGAGATTTAAAAATAAACAGAAGTAGAACCTTCTCTTCCTCTTCTTATTAAGTTCGATCATTATTGGCTAAATAATATTTAGCCATTTCTTCAAATACTAATTTTTTTAAACTGTCTTTAGAATGGCCTTGTGGGAAAATAGCGGGTAAAATATTCATACTCATTTTACCTGGACTTAAATACATAATTGGTTTAGCTGGTAATACTTTTTTTGTATTCAATAACACAACAGGCACAATTGGCTTTTGTGTGTCAATGGCTAATTTGAAAGCACCATCATAAAATGATTTAAGTGGAGCCGTAGTTCTGTTTCTGGTTCCTTCTGGATAAATGAGCATGTCTAACCCATTATTTAATACGTTTTTCATTTTTTCATAACTTGCTCTTCGACTATGGTCATTTTTTCGATCAACGATTACGGTAGCAAATTGATATACCCAACCAAAAAGAGGAACGTACACAAAACTTTTTTTAGCAATGGTTTTATTCGCTCTGGGTAAAAAAGGGGTACTTATTGGAATGTCTATTAAACTGTTGTGATTACAAACTACAATTGCATTTTCTAGTCCGTTAAAAACCTCTTTACCTGTTACTTTAAAGGAACAACCAGATAAAAATAAAAATATACTCATCCATATTTGAGATATTCTTCTATGATATCTTGTTTTCAATGGATCTGGCATAAAAAAGCATAAAAGATAAAGCCATAAAAATATCATCATAGTAGAAGCAAATACAAATAAAGCCCAGAATGCTAATGTACGTGCAATGATATTTTTAAATAATTTCATCATCAATAATTTAAATGGCCCAATTAATAGGGTTGATATTATGTTGAACTAAATACTCATTGGCGGCACTAAAATGTTTGCATCCAAAAAATCCATTATATGCACTAAATGGAGAAGGATGCGCAGCTTTTAAAATTTTATGCTTTAATGGATTAATGAGTTTTATTTTTTGTTGAGCGAAATTACCCCATAAAATAAATACTAACCCCTTTTTTTCTTCGGAAAGTTGATGAATAATATCGTTGGTAAAGTCCATCCAGCCAATTTTAGCATGACTTGCAGGTTCATTTTCCCTTACGGTTAACACCGCATTTAATAAAAGTACACCCTGTTTAGCCCAAGGGGTTAAATTACCCGTATTAGGGATAGGCATGCCAATGTCCTTATTTAACTCTTTAAATATATTCATTAAAGATGGAGGGGGTTTGATACCGTCTGGAACTGAAAAGCTAAGTCCCATAGCTTGATGGGGATTATGGTATGGATCTTGACCTAAAATTATAACTTTAACTTGATCATAAGGGGTTTGCTCAAATGCATTAAATATTTGTGCCCCTTTAGGATAGATGGTTTTATGTAACTCCTTCTCCGCTTTAATATGCGTAGCTATTTGATCAAAATATGGCTTTTGGAACAGCTCTTTTAAAGCCAATTTCCATGAATGTTCTATTTCTACTTCCATAGGGTAATTCATCTATTTCAACACTAAAGATAATTCTACTAGAACAAATGGTCACAGTTTCCTTTTTATAGGTAAATTTTTAGTAACTTTCTATCTTATTTTAAACCATGAAATTAACCCAAACAAAGACATTAAATTATAGTATTGGACTTTTTTATCTGTTAATGACAATTCAGCCAATTTTTGGTCAAAATAATACCATTGCGACATCGCCCAATTCAAAAAAAGTAATAATTAGTCAAATACAATTCTCTAAGGATAGTGCCTTTATCAATGGTTTTGATATTAATAATCAAGTGTATAAATTAGCTACGCCAATTGCTCTTTTTTCGTGTGAAACGAATATTAAAAAAGAGTTAAATGAAAGAATAATAAATGTAACTGAATCACATGATGGTTGGTTAATAAAAGTTCGTATTACTAATGATGGCTCAGATACTATTACCTTAAAAAATTTACTACCCTTTGACAAAAATAGCCATCAAGCTTATATTACAGGAAAAGGGGATCATCGGCAATCCAGAACCCATTTATTTTTACCAGGAAAGCAACCTATTAATGTGATCGTTCCGGACAATGCATGGGAGCTAGGGTACAATTCAATTTTATTGAACAACAACTTGTCCGTATATGGTTTTAGTAGAAGAACTAGTGAATCTTTAATAAAAGGTAAAGAAAAAAGGTTTGAAACTATTTTATACCCCAATGGAAGTATTGAATTTACCATATGGATAGAGCCCTATCTAGGGGATTGGCAAAATGGAGTGATCAAAGTGTTTAAGGAGAGAAAATTATATGATGTTGAAAAATTTAATGATAGTTTATATAAGCGACTAGACTTACAATGGGTTAGGCATACCTATTTAATGCATTTGATGATGTCTTGGGATAAATATTTTTATGATCGCAAAGCCAATCAATACACTTTAGATAAATTTATTGAAAGAGGTAATCAATTGTACGGAGGGGATGATATTATTACTATTTGGCCCACTTGGCCAACTCTAGGATTGGATCAACGAAATCAATTTGATTTATACCAAGATTTACCAGGAGGATTAACTGCCCTACAAAATATAAGTGACCGTTTTTCAAAACAGAAAAAACATTTATTTGTTTCCTATAACCCTTGGGATGTGGATACAAGAGCACAAAATCATTATAATGGTTTATCCTGGTTAATTAATAATACACATGCAGACGGAGTGGTTTTAGACACACAAGGAAGTTCTAGTGACTCATTGCAATTGGCAGCCGATTCGGTGAGAAAAGGGGTAGTCATGTACAGCGAAGGCATGGCAGTTGCAAAGGATATGCAAGGAATTTTATCTGGTAGGGTACACAACGCTTTGTATTATCCTCCTATGTTAAATTTAAATAAGCTAATTCAACCTGGGTTTAAAATTTATAGGGTAGCCGAATTATATAAAGAGCCTATCAATAGAGAATTTGCCACCAGTTTTTTTAATGGATACGGAACGGAGATGAATATCATGGTTCCTGGTGAACCTGAATGGACCAATCAACAATATGCATTGTTAGGGAAAACCACTAAATTATTGCGCTTATTATCTGATAATTTTAATACCCCTAATGTTACCCCAATAATCCCAACTACTATAGATAGTATTTGGGTCAATCAATGGGCTACAGAACAAAAAACAGTGTTTACTATTTTTTCTATTATCCCACAAGGGTATAAAAATAATTTATTTGAAGTAATTCCAAAATACAATTGGCACTTTGTGGATGTATTTCATCATAAATTATTAAAACCATTTTATAAAAATGGAAAATATTTTATAGAAGCAGAAACAGACGCCTTTCATGAAAAATATCTAGGTAGTAATAATGAAGGTGCTATAGATTGCATTGTTCATTTACCTAAATTAATAGAAGCCTCTATTGAACAAAATACGCTTAAGATTAATTTATTAAAAAATAATTATACTCAAAAAAATAACATTCATATTGAAATATGGAAAACAAAAGTAGGTTTACATCAACCCACTTTGTTGGTTGCTTTTGAAAATCAATCCATCAATCTGGAGACTATTTTACCCCGTTTTGAAGGCAAGTTAATTATACAAGTCATTCAAAAAGATACTATAGAAAATCGTTCCACTTTAATGGATGAAACCATTGTCATGATTCCTGTAAGTCTTCCTCGATTAATTACCCAAGAAATAAAATCAAATAGTCAACATAATAATTCAACAGAACCCATTTCCACTTATCGCATGTCTTCTATTCCTGCAGGAAAATTTATTTTCAAGCAAACACATGGGGATGATTTTATACCTTATCCTTCTACTATTGATAGTAGTGAACTTCCAATGCCATCCTATTGGATGGATACTTATCCAGTGACCAATGCAGAATTTTACAGTTTTATTCAAAAAAGTAATTACCAGCCAAGCGATTCTATAAACTATTTAAAACATTGGCAAAAAGGTAAACCAAAGCTAGAGGACGAGAAAAAGCCAGTCATTTATATTAGTTATGAAGATGCGTTAGCTTATGCCAATTGGTATCATAAGACCTTACCAACAGAAATAGAATGGCAATACGCCGCTCAAACCAATCAATTAAATGAATGGCCTTGGAAGCAAATTATTCCAGTAACAAGAGCTTATGAAGAAGTGACCAATACATTAAGCGTTATCAAAATTGAAGGAATTGACAGTAATTTATGTAATTTAGGAAATGGAATATTGGATACAGTGGGCAAATATCCATTGGGGGTTAATCCAAATGGGTTGTATGATTTAGTAGGATCGGTTTGGCAATTAACCAATACCACTTATGCGTCTGGAAGTTATGAATATCAAATTATGAAAGGAGGAAGTTATTTTAAACCTTCGGCAAGTTGGTGGTATGTTCAAGGAGGACCAAGGGAATTAACTTATGCGCAGTACTTGTTAAAAGTAAATCAAGGATTTGAAAGGAATGGAACCGTTGGATTTAGATGTATCTTAAAAGATCAAAAAAGTAAATAATTTTATTATATATAGCTCATGAAAATTTCAAAAACCAATCACTTTAGTAAGAAAACAATTTATTCTTTTTTATTACTCCTATGCATCAGCCTTAATAGCGATGTTAGTGCCCAATCTAATACAGTAAAAATTGAGCCAGTTCTTTTCTCCAACGTC
>CAMBEQ010000057.1 GCA_945865545.1 Sediminibacterium ginsengisoli
GGGATTCGAACCCGTATTACCTCCGTGAAAGGGAGGTGACCTAACCCTTAGTCGAACGCTCCAAGTTCACTATGTTATTAGGGTCGCAAAAATAGGTCGCAAACGCTTTACTGCCAAAAGTTTTTACCTTTTTTAGTGAATATCAATGCTGTAGCGGGTCATTTAAAACCCCTACTTTAAATACTGTTGAAGAGACCAGAAACCTCAAATACGACCAGTTGTTTGTATAAAACCTTGATTTTGTTGATTTCTTCTTAGTTATTTAGGGCATATTTTTTAAAAAGATGGTACCTTTGCATCTCCTATTGAAAAATAAAAATTAATACAATGAGTTCAGTTAAAGTTGCAATCAATGGTTTTGGCCGTATCGGTCATTTGGTTTTCCGCCAAATTTATAACATGGAAGGTATCGAAGTAGTGGCTATCAATGACCTTACTTCTCCTGCAGTGTTGGCGCATTTATTAAAGTATGATAGTGCCCAAGGTCGTTTTGATGCAGAAGTAAAATCAACTGAGGATTCAGTAGTAGTAAACGGACATGCAGTAAAAATATATGCACAACGCGACCCTGCTCAAATTCCTTGGGGAGCGCACAATGTAGATGTTGTAATCGAATCAACTGGATTTTTTACAGATAAAGAAAAGGCAGAATTACATATTAAAGCAGGTGCGAAGAGAGTTGTGATTTCTGCTCCAGCAACGGGCGATATGAAAACAGTGGTATTTAATACCAACCACGAAATTTTAGATGGTACTGAAACAGTTATTTCTGGTGCATCTTGTACTACCAACTGTTTAGCGCCAATGGCTAAAGTTTTAGAAGATAAATTCGGAATTGTTACTGGATTAATGTTAACAGTGCATGCTTATACCAACGATCAAAACACTTTAGACGGACCTCATCCAAAAGGTGATTTACGTCGTGCACGTGCGGCTGCTGGAAACATTGTACCCAACAGTACTGGTGCTGCAAAAGCAATTGGTTTAGTATTACCTTCTTTAAAAGGAAAATTAGATGGATCTGCTCAACGTGTTCCAACCATCACTGGTTCTTTAACAGAATTAACTACTATCTTAACTAAGAAAGTAACTGTAGAAGAAGTAAATGCAGCAATGAAAGCAGCGGCCAATGAATCTTTCGGTTATACCGAAGATGAAATTGTAAGTTCTGATGTAATTGGAATTTCTTATGGTTCATTATTTGATGCTACACAAACTAAAGTAATGACTCAAGGCGATGTTCAAATGGTTAAAACAGTTAGTTGGTATGATAATGAGATGAGCTATGTTAGCCAATTGGTGCGTACGGTGAAGTATTTCGCAACTAAAATAAAATAAGATTTTATAAAGTAAATGCCTTCCCTCGGGAGGGCATTTTTAATTAGTATATAAAAGAAATAAATAAAAAATATGAGTTCATTTAAAGATTTTTCGTTCGCGGGCAAAAAGGCCTTAATTCGTGTCGATTTTAATGTGCCTTTAAACGATGCATTTGAAATTACCGATGACAATCGGATGCGTGCTACTATTCCTACTATTTCTAAAATTTTGAAAGAGGGCGGTAGCGTGATTTTAATGAGTCATTTAGGTCGCCCTAAGGATGGCCCTACCGAAAAGTATTCTTTACAACATATCGTAAAACATTTATCCAAATTATTAGGTGGTGCAACTGTTCAATTTGCCAATGATTGTATTGGTGCAGAAGCAATAGATAAAGCAGCAGCTTTAAAAGCTGGTGAAGTATTATTATTAGAGAATTTGCGTTTTTATAAAGAAGAAGAAAAAGGAGATGTGGCGTTTGCTGAAAAATTATCAAAATTGGGAGATGTATATGTGAACGACGCCTTTGGAACAGCACATCGCGCGCACGCTTCAACAGCTATTATTGCACAATTCTTTTCAAAAGAAAATAGAACTTTTGGTTGGGTAATGGAGGGAGAAGTAATTAGTGCAGAAAAAGTAATGCATGCTGCACAAAAACCATTTACGGCTATTATTGGTGGTGCAAAAGTGTCGGATAAGATATTGATTATTGAAAATTTATTAGATCGTGCTACCGATATTATTATTGGTGGTGGAATGGCTTATACTTTCTTTAAAGCACAAGGCGGTAAAATTGGAAAATCCATACACGAAGATGATCGTATGCCTTTAGCATTGGAAATTTTAGCAAAAGCAAAAGCGAAGGGAGTGAATATTCATTTACCTGTTGATAATGTTGTTGCGGATGATTTTAGTAATACAGCCAATACGCAAACTTGTGCAAGTGGAGAAATACCTGATGGGTGGGAAGGGTTGGATGTGGGAGAAAAATCGAGAGAACTTTTTGCTAAAGTTATTTTAGCTAGTAAGACTATATTATGGAATGGTCCGATGGGTGTTTTTGAAATGGAGAATTTCCAAGCTGGAACCAAAGCAATTGCAGTGGCGGTAGCGGAAGCTACACAAAAAGGTGCCTTCAGTTTGGTAGGAGGTGGCGACAGTGTGTCAGCCGTAAACCAGTTTGGCTTTAATGATAAAGTAAGCTATGTAAGTACAGGCGGCGGCGCCATGTTAGAATATTTTGAAGGTAAAACACTGCCAGGAATTGCTGCTATAAAAGGCTAAAGGCTATTATAGCTGTAAAAACAGCCTAGAAATGACTATTTTATACTTAATAACTTGTTAATTTATACCCCACAGCCTATCTGGGGGGATTTTTTTGTCATGTAATTCCGTCATACGCAAAGTTTGGCATCTGCTTTGTATTATCTTTATAAACAAATACAAAACTATGTTACGCAAAAATTTAGGTTTATTCATTTTTTTAGGAGTCATTGTAATCTTATTTGGTATGGGATGCAATGGTTATAATGGATTGATAAACCAAGACGAGAATGTAAATCAAACTTGGAATAATGTTCAAAGTGACTATCAACGTAGAGCCGACCTAATACCCAATTTAGTAGCCTCTGTTAAAGGAGAAGCTAACTTCGAACAAACTACTTTACAAAATGTAATTGCTGCTCGTGCAAGCGCTACACAAATGAAAGTAGATGCCAAGGATTTAACACCAGAAAAATTACAACAATTCCAAGCCAATCAAGGACAGTTGTCACAAGCTTTGGGTCGTTTAATGGTAGTGTCCGAAAACTATCCTAACCTAAGAGCCAATGATGCTTTCCGTGGATTACAAGCTCAATTAGAGGGAACTGAAAATAGAATTAAAGTTTCAAGAAACGATTTTAATGCTGCGGTTGCAGAATACAATAAAAAAGCAAGATCATTCCCTATTAACTTATTAGCAAACGCCTTTGGTTTCAAAACTAAAGAAGGATTTAAAGCAGATGAAGGTGCGTCAAAAGCACCAGAAGTTAAATTTTAACGCATCTCTTTAATAAAAAATATGTGGAATCCCTTTTCGTTTTTTAAATCTAATACAGATAAATTATTGAATAGCTTGGACAAGCAAATGCTTGTCCAAGCTATTCAGGCTGCCGAAAAAACAACCAGTGGTGAAATACGATTGTTTGTTGAAGGCAGAGTCAAAAAAGGGGATGCGCTATCCACGGCTAGAGAAATTTTTTTTAAGCATAAGATGAATGATACCAAGGAGCGCAATGGCGTATTGGTTTATGTAGCAGTGGAAGATAAGAAGTTGGCTATTTTTGCCGATCAAGGTATTTATGATAAAGTAGGTATTGAATTTTGGTATAGTCAAGTACAAGAAATGACTGCGCATTTTAAGAATGCAAATTATGTAGAAGGGATGTCTCAAGTAATTGGTAAAATAGGAAAAGCGCTCACTGATCATTTCCCCTATGATCGTGTTTCGGATACCAATGAATTATCGGACGAAATCATCATGGGTAAATAATCCAATTAAGCAAGCAGACGCCATGAAATTAACTAAGCTATTTATTGTTTTTATTGTTGCTATATTTTCTTTGACAACAGTACAAGCGCAAAATGTAATTGCCAAACCTAATCCTCCTGTTTTAGTTACAGATCTGGCGGGGGTGCTTAGTCCTGAAGAAAGGCAAGCGCTGGAAAATAAATTAGTGGCTATTGACGATTCTAGCTCGAATCAAATTGCAGTAGTCATTCTCCCAACTTTAGACGGTAATCCTATAGAAGAATATGCGACCAAGCTTTTTAGAGAATGGGGAATTGGTAATAAGAAAACCAATAATGGAATTTTGCTTTTGATTGCTATTCAGGATAGAAAAATGAGAATAGAAGTGGGTTATGGATTGGAAGGGGCTATCCCAGACATCACGTCTATCAATATCATTGACAACGATCTAAAGCCTGCTTTCAGAGCCGGTGCTTATTATGATGGCATTGACAAAGCTACAGACAACATTGCAAAAGCAGCAGTAGGTGAATATAAAGTAACACGAGAAAAGAAAAGCAAAGGGAAGGGAAGTAATATCATCTTATTTATATTCATTCTATTTATAATCGTTTCCATACTAGGAAAAAAAGGGGGAGGAGGATCCAATATTGGCGGCGGTGGTTTTAGTGATATTGCCACAGGTATGTTATTAGGACAGCTCCTTGGGGGCGGACGCTCTGGCGGTGGTGGCTGGGGCGGTGGAGATAGTGGTGGTGGCTTCGGTGGCTTTGGTGGAGGAAGCTCCGGTGGAGGAGGTGCTAGCGGTGGTTGGTAGGTCCTTTAAAATCTAATGATAAACAGGAGTATTAATTTTGCTCTAATGATATTCAAAAAGGCCCCCGATAATTCGGAGGCCTTTTTGTTGTAATTAGGAGGATTTTTATAAAATTTAAATCCTCCTAATTACGCTCTAATGATATTAAAAATAGGGCCCCGATAATTCGGAGGCCTATTTTTGGGAATTATCTTGGAATTTGCTCACTCACGATGTCTACTAAATGCTGTTGCTTTTTTATTTTCTTAGACTTTAAAATTTCGCCTAATACTTTTGCATTAAAGTAAAAATCGTATTGATTCCTATATTCTTGAGGAATAGATTCTCTCATACTAACTATTAAATCAATTCCTCTTTTAAATTTAATAGGGTCATTCACATTCATGAGTAGTTGAGAAAATGGAATGGTTAAATAGAGCTTTTCATAGGATTGATTATTGAGTGCTTTGTATTTATTTTCTATAAAATCGTAATTGCTATCATCTCCATACTTAGATAAAATAGTTACGATGGCTTTACTCAATCTTTTTTTGATGGGGTGTTTTGAAAGTGCAAAGGCAATATTCTTTGCTTCAATGGAATCAATTTTTTCTAAGGCTTCTAAAGCAGCGCCACTAACACTATAAGAGGAGTCTTTGGACCACTTTATAAAATCATTTCTATAATTATTTTTATATAATGCACCTATGATGTCTATTGCTTCTTCTCTAACTTTATTGGAAGGATCTTTACCAGCCATTGCACTAATCATATTTTCAATATCAGTTGTCATAGCTGCCGGGTTATAACTATGTAAAGCTTTGGCCCTAATCATAAAAAAACTATCTTTTAACGCTTTTGAAAGTAGTAATTGTGCTTTTACATCTTTCATATTTTCGGCCGCTTCATTGACGGCTTCGTATCGGTCTAGAAAATTTCTTGCGTGATCGTATTGGAAAGCAAATTGAGCAAAGGGTTTGGCGTCTTCTTTTTCCCAAAGTAAAACTTTATCATTGTCAACATTTACATTGTCAGGCAAAGTGGCTGCATCAAAATAGAAACTATCCACTTTATTTTTACTCCATACTTCATAATGATTCCGTTTCCCTCCCACATAAACATCAATACCAATGGGTAAAGTGAAAATTTTATTTTGTGTTTGTGTTTGTTTGACTATCACTAAAACTTTTTTCTGCTCATTGATATATTTTTGCTCAATTCGAACATAAGGATGACCATTGCTAAAATACCATTGATTAAAAAACCAATTCAAATCTTTTCCCGTAATTTTTTCAAAAGCCAATTTTAATTTAATAGCAGAGCCTGTAGAAAATTGGTTATCCACTAAATAGCTATGCAGGGAAGCAAAAAAAGCTTCATCGCCCACAAACTGCCTTAACATATTTAATATTCGGCCTCCTTTTTGGTAGCTTACTAAATCAAATACATCTTCCTTCTCATTATAAAAGAAACGTACTAAGTTTTTCTCTGCATCTGTAGGGCTACTCAGGTAATTTTTTAGTCCAATAAAATTCTCATAGGCTCCAGCATCTTTCCCTTTGCTGTATTCGGCCCACAAAGTTTCACTGTAATCGGCAAAGCTTTCATTTACGGTAATATTACTCCAGCTTTCTGCGGTAACTAAATCGCCAAACCATTGATGAAACAATTCATGCGCATTGGTATTTTCCCAATTATTTTCATCTAATAATTCACGTGCATCTTGTTGTGCTGCATCGCTATGAAGCGTGGCGGTGGTATTTTCCATAGCGCCAGATACATAATCTCTTGCAGTCATTTGGGCATATTTTTGCCATGGATAATTGACGCCAGTTATTTTCTCAAAATAGGCAATCATGGAAGGAGTATTGCCAAATATTTTACGAGCTACTTTTTCATATTCTTTTTCAATGTAATAACTAATCTCTTTGCCTTTATAATTGTCTTTTACAATCGCATAATTGCCAATACCAATAAAAAATAAATAAGGAGCATGGGGCATATCCATCTTCCAAACATCTAACCTGGTGCCATTTTTATTATCCACTTGTTTTATTAATAGGCCATTTGATAAAGAAACATATTTACTGGGCACAGTTAATTGAAATTCTTGCGTACTTTTTTGATTGGGCTTGTCTATAGTGGGTAACCAAACCGAAGTGCCTTCTGTTTCACCCTGTGTCCAAACTTGAGTAGGTTTAGAACTGTCTTTGCCTAAAGGATTAATAAAGTACAGTCCTTTTGCATTGGTAATGGCATTGCTTCCCTTCCCTTTATAGCTATTAGGCTTTGCAGTGTATTTAATATATAAGGTGTAAGTATCCGAAGCTTTGTAAGTTTTATCTAACTGTATGAACAATTGCATGCTATCATATTGATAGCGAAGTGGAATAAATTTATTGTTAACTACCAAACTCACTTGATGAATTTCCATTGCTTTGGCATCTAAAGTCACCGAATTAGTTGCATAAAAATGTGGATGTAATTGAATCCAGGTTTCACCATTAAGGGTGGAATTTGCATAATTGAAGCTTGCAGCCAATTTGGTATGCACTAAGTCATTTTCTTTGGTAGCAAAAGATCTATAAATATTTTTCCAACTTGTATCTTCTTTTAGCTCCTGTGCTAAAACTGCAAGCTGTGAAAATGTAGCGATAAAAAAAAGTGAAAATATTTTTTTCATGTATAAAAAATTGGGTCTTAAAAGATGGCCTGTGTTGGTTTATACAGTATTTATATTTTTCCAAAACAGTTCTTGTAAAGTTAATAAAGCCAAGTCAAATGGAGGGGTTAAAAATAAACTTGAAAAAAATAAGTAGCTTAGTGGCTTAATAATAAAGGATGGCAAGGTATTTTATTGAAGTAAGTTATGATGGTGCATTATTTGGAGGTTTTCAAATCCAAATTAATTGCCAAACTATTCAGGGAGAAGTGGAAAAGGTTTTTGATACCTTTTTTAGAATGGAGATTCCTTTAACGGGCGCTTCCAGAACCGATGCGGGTGTGCATGCTTTGCAAAATTTTTTTCATTTCGATACCGACTTAAAAATAGAGGGAAAGCAATTGTATAATTTCAATGCTATGTTGCCAAGTAGTATTGTTATCAAAAATATATATGCTGTTCCAGAGGAAGCCCACGCTCGCTTTGATGCTACTTCAAGATCTTATATTTATCAATTGAATACCCATAAAAATCCTTTTTTAGAAGGGCGTTCTTGGTATTATCCATTCCCATTAGATAGGGAACTGATGCAAACTGCTACCAATTCTTTATTTAAGTATACCGATTTTGAGAGTTTTTCAAAGAAAAAAACGCAGGTAAATACCTTTGATTGTGTTATTTCAAGTGCTCATTGGGAGGAAACAGCGGATGGATTTTCATTTAATATTACTTCGAATCGGTTTTTGAGAGGAATGATTAGAGGCCTAGTAGGCACTTTATTACAGGTAGGACGTGGTCAAATAAGTCTAGAAAGATGGCATGAAATTGTCCTGTCCAAGAATGAACAGTTGGTGGATTTCTCCACCCCTGCTCATGGATTGTATTTATCGGCCATAAAATATCCCAATTATTTAAAAAAACTGGGCTAGCTAAAAGCCAATACTGGCAACGCTTTCGATACATAATTCACAGGTTTTGAACGATTTGAATGGGAAAACCTTCAAAATAATAACCAATATATTTGGTCAGTAGCTAGGGCTCCTTATCTTTGCCGCCCGTTAGCGATAAAAGGTTGCGAATCGGATTGTTCTCTGAGGTAGTTTTTCAGCAAAATAAAGTCCAAAAAACTTTAAAATACTTCCACCAATAATTGGTGGAGCTAAATAACAGCTGTATCTTTGCCGTCCCTCTTTAAAAAAAGAGTAGTTCTTCGAAATTATGTGGCCGATTTTATTTATGATTATTTATTATAAATTTCATTATAAAGTTTGGCTATCAACATAAATGTGCCTACCTTTGCACCCCCTACGAATAATAGGGCGCAAAAAAAGCACAAAAGATCTTTGAAAGTTTGGAAACAATAGTAACTGTATTCTTGATAAAATACAGGTAAAGGTT
>CAMBEQ010000058.1 GCA_945865545.1 Sediminibacterium ginsengisoli
GTCTTCACACCATTGGTGTCACGGAATTCATTTAATGAAACTAAGCCATCACTTTTAAAACCAATGTTTACTACCACATCGGTTTTAGTTAAAGCAACTACTAATCCATTCATAATTTCTCCGTCAGAAATTTGTACGAAAGTGCTATCATACACTTTATCATACTTTACTCTTTCCGCTTCTGCATAATGACTTACGTTACGTTTGTCAACGCTCCAGTCAAAATCGTCATGCGCTGTTTCAATAATTGGTTCAGGTGCTTTTGGTATCGCAGTTGCTTCAACAGCTGTAGCGCCATCGAATTCCTGTGCGTCTGCGTTTAGGTTTTTTGAAAATAGTTTCATATAAAATCCGGCGTTTTTAAACCGGACGGCAAAGGTAGGGAAAAAGCGATAAATTAGGCCTAAAATAGACTAAAAAAATAGTCTTATACTAGCTATAACTTATTGATTATCAATTTAAATCTGAAAGGGGGATGATTAGATCTAGGTGACTATGCTTGCAAAGCCACACAACCCTATTTTAGTTGCGCCATATGTTGGGCCGCAATCCACCCTGAGGTCCAAGCATGTTGGAAATTAAAGCCTCCTGTTATGCCATCCACATCCATCATTTCACCTGCAAAATGTAGGCCTGAAACTAATTTGCTTTCCATAGTATTGGCATCTATTTCGGATAGCTCAACCCCACCACAAGTAACAAACTCTTCTTTAAAGGTAGTCTTGCCTTTCACTTGCAATGTGGTCTTGGTTAAGGATTGTATTAATAATTGCTGCTGCGTACTTTTTAGATCGGCCCATTTAGTAGCGAACACAATACCTGCTTCTTGTAAAAAATATTGCCATAAGCGTTGTGGTAAATTAAACGGATTTTTAGAACCCATTTCACGACGACCCAAATCCATTCTTAAATTAATCCATTCCATTTTTAAAGTAGACTCATTGTATTCTGGTGTCCAATTGATAAGAATGGCTCCTTCGTAATTATCATTCGCCAATTCACGCGCACACCATGCCGATAATTTAATGGCCGCTGGTCCACTGATTCCCCAATGCGTAATGAGCAAGGGGCCTTGTTCGCTTATTTTATTTCCTTTCCATTGTATGGTGGCATTGTCTACTGCTACGCCCATTAAAGTAGTAATATTTTTATCTGCCACATTAAAAGTAAATAAAGAAGGAACAGGTTCCACAATGGTATGACCTAATAAAGTTAACCAAGGAAACTTATCCGATTTTAACATACCTCCTGTTGCCATACATAGGGCATCGGCTGTAATTTTATTTTGATTGGCTAAAGTAATTACAAAAGAGTTGTCTTTTTCTTGATGCAACTTTTCAACATGCACCACTTCATGACCTGTTAATACTTTAATTTGATATTGATGAACTTTTTGTAAGAAGCAATCTATAATGGTCTCTGAATTATTGGTGGTAGGAAACATTCTTCCATCTTTTTCTGTATGTAAGGAAACACCATTTTTTGCAAACCACTGAATGGTATTTTTGGTGGCAAATTGATAAAAGGCTTTTTTTAAAAACCGAGCGCCTCTGGGATATTTTTTTAAAAGTACTTCCACCTCGGGGCAAGCATGCGTTACATTGCAACGCCCACCACCGCTCACTTTTACTTTGGATAATAGCTTATTTGATTTTTCAAGAATACTAATTTCCCATTCCGGATGCAGTTCGGCAATTTGAATGGCACAGAAAAAACCTGCTGCACCTCCTCCTATTACAATCACTTTTTTCTTTTCCATGACCAAGTTTATGCCAACTTTAAAAATCGTGAATAATGATACTGCCCCTATTAATAATAAGAAGTATTCAAATTAACATTCAGTTTCTCGGCAGCTTCTATAATAGAGAAATCAGATAAGATGAATGCTTCTTTATCTTTCACACATACATCATGCTCAAAATGTACTGACGCTTTACCGTCCTGTGTCTTCACTGTCCATCCATCTTCCTCTGTAAATACTTTATGGGTTCCTAAATTAATCATAGGCTCTATTGCTAATACTAAGTTCTCTTTCATTTTTAAACCTGTGCCTCTTTTGCCATAATTAGGCACTTGAGGATCCTCATGTAAATTTTTTCCGAGTCCATGCCCTACTAGTTCTCTTACCACCCCATAACCATGTAGTTTTTCGGTATGTTCTTGAATGGCATAACTAATGTCCCCTACTCTATTATTTACAATCGCTTTTTCAATGCCTTTGTACAAAGACTCTTTAGTCACTTTTACCAATTGTAAAATTTCCGGCGCTACTTCACCTAAAATAAAAGTATAGGCATGATCGCCATGCCAGCCATTTAATACCACGCCTAAATCAATGGAAACAATATCTCCTTCTTTCAATGGTGTTTGATTAGGAAAACCATGTACTACCACATCATTAACAGATGCACAAATATTATGAGGATAACCATGATAATTATAAAATGAGAGTGTAGCATGATGATCTTTCACATACTGCATACAAAACTGATCTATGTCTAATGTAGTCATACCCGGCTTAAGCTGAGTTGCTACCTGCGTTAATGTTTTACTAACCAACAAGGCCGCCTCTTGCATTAATTTAACCTGTTCTTCTGTTTTTGTAATAATCATAATGCCCTTTATCTTATAAAAAAACAAACCTGTCGTTATTGGACAGGTTTGTAAATATAAATATTTTTATTAAGTATCCTTTTAACTAGATCGCAGAATTGGTAATAGGCGATCTGCCTTGAATTCGACCCGAGTTCATTAATCCATCGTATTGACGCATTAATAAATGAGTTTCAATTTGCTGCAAAGTGTCTAAAATTACCCCTACCATAATCAATAAAGAAGTTCCACCAAAGAAGGAGCTAAATCCTTGTGTGACACCTAATTTTTGAGCAAAGCCAGGTAAGATTCCCACCAACGCTAATAAAATAGCACCTGGTAAAGTAATCTTATCCATCACAGAGCCTATATAATCGGTAGTAGGTTGTCCTGGTTTAACCCCTGGAACAAAACCATTATTACGTTTAAGATCTTCAGAAATTTGCTTTGGGTTAAATATTAACGCTGTATATAAGAAGGTAAATCCTATTACCATAATGGAATAAATAAGCATGTACCAAACATTACTGTGGTCATTGAATATTCTTACAATACCCTGCGCAGAATCAATATTAGTAAAGGAAACTAAAGTAGGCAAGAACATAATAGCTTGTGCAAATATGATGGGCATTACACCAGCACTGTTTACTTTAACAGGTAAAAATTGACGCGCCCCACCCACTTGAGATCCACCTATAACTTGTTTCGCATAGGTTACAGGTATCTTACGAACCCCTTGTACCAATACAATTAAACCCATTATAACAGTCACTAATATAGCTACCTCAATTAAAAATATTAATAAACCACCTCCGCCTTTTTGACTTTTAGAAGTAAATTCTAGAATAAGTGATTGTGGTAAACGAGCTAAGATACCTACCATGATAATGATAGAAGTTCCATTACCTAAACCTTTGTCTTGAATTTTCTCACCTAACCACATTACAAATAAAGTGCCTGCAGTTAAAGTGATTACAGTTGACAACCAAAAATAAGGCTTGAAGGCTGGTATCAATGCCTCCGCATAACCAGGACTATTTAAATAAGCAACATAAGCGCCCGCTTGAAAAGCGGTAACGATTACAGTTAAATATCTTGTCCATTGATTAATTTTATTTCTTCCACTTTCTCCTTCCTTTTGAACCTTTTGTAACTGAGGAACTAAAATAGTCATCAGTTGCATAAAGATAGAAGCAGATATATAGGGCATAATTCCTAATGCTAAAACTGATGCTTGCGAAAACGCACCACCAGCAAACATATCAAAAATACCCAATAAGCCATTGCTTTTACCTGATTTTTGAGCTGCTTCAATGGCCAATGGATCAATCCCTGGTAAGGTAATTTGTGCACCAATACGGTAGGTTAATACCAAAGCCAAAGTGACCAAAATTTTAGTTTTTAAGTCGCCTATAGCCCAAATATTTTTTAATGTATCTAGTAATTTTTTCATCAGTATTTAATTATTGCCCAAAAGCACTTTTTAAAATCAAAAAACAACTTTAATTGCTTTTCGAATATACATAAAAATTGTTAGATAATTTCAATAGTACCGCCAGCAGCAGTAATGGCCTCTTGGGCTTTCTTGCTAGCAGCATTTACTCTAAAATTGATCTTTGTTTTCAATTCTCCGTTCGCCAACACTTTTACCAAGTCGGTACGTGCGATCAAACTATTCATGTATAAATTTTCAGGATTGATTTCTTTGAAACCGTATTTCTCGATTAATTGGTCTAATTGACCCAAGTTAAATACAACATACTCAATGCGATTGATGTTCTTAAATCCACGTTTTGGAACTCTACGTTGGATTGGCATTTGACCCCCTTCATGAGCCATTTTGCTTTTGTAACCAGCACGGCTTTGACCCCCTTTGTTACCTTTAGTAGATGTACCACCTTTACCAGATGCTTCACCTCTACCAATTCTAATTGCTTTGTGCACTGAACCTTCTGCAGGTTTTAAATTGTGTAATTTCATTTTTTGATTTTTACTTTCGGGGTATCTCCCCTCGCTTATTAATTAATAGTAAAGAAATAGACTATGCTATTTCTTCCACTTTTACCAAGTGTAAAACTTTGTTAACCATGCCCAATATTTGTGGAGTTGCCTCTACTTCTTTGGTTGCATTTAATTTTCTCAAACCCAATGCAATTAAAGTTTGTTTTTGACGCTCTGATCTGTCAATTCCACTTTTTACTTGAGTTATTTTTATTTTTTTCATCATTGAATTATTTATAATCGTATTAATAATAAACTAAGAATAGTTTATCCGTTAAATACTTTTGATAATTTTATATTTCTTGTTTTTGCAAATTGAATTGGTTCGCGTAATAAACCTAAAGCTTTAATAGTTGCCTTCACCACATTGTGTGGATTAGCAGATCCTAAACTTTTAGCCAAAACGTCGGTGATACCTGCGCTTTCTAATACCGCACGCATGCTACCACCTGCAATTACACCCGCTCCGTGTGCAGCCGGCTTAATTAACACTTTCGCAGCGCCTTCTTTAGCCAATTGCTCATGTGGAATAGTTCCATGCATGATAGGTACTTTTACTAAATTTTTCTTAGCATCTTCAATTCCTTTTGTAATAGCTTCTTGAACTTCTTTGGCTTTACCTAATCCTTGACCTACAACGCCATTTTCGTTACCAACTACTACTAAAGCTGAAAAGCTAAAAGTACGTCCACCTTTTGTTGTTTTAACTACACGGTTTATAGAAACTACTTTTTCTTTTAGTTCTACATCACCTGCTGCTTTAACTTTATTTACATTTACTTTAGACATGTTTTTCTATTAGTATTTTTATCGAATTAAAATTGTAGTCCTCCCTCTCTTGCGCCTTCAGCAACTGCCTTAATTCTTCCATGGTATAAATTACCACCTCTGTCGAATACGCAAGTTGTGATAGAAAGTGCTGCTGCTTTTTTAGCTACTGATTGACCAGCTAATTTAGCTTTGTCAATTTTTGCTACTTTTTGAGCGGCGATAGCTGCTTCTCTAGAAGAAGATGCTGCAAGGGTTACTCCAGTTACATCATCTATTAGTTGACAATAAATGTCAGCGTTGCTTCTAAATACAGACAAACGAGGTTTCGCTGCAGTACCTTGTACTTTCTTGCGAATTCTGTATCTGATTTTCTGTCTTTGAGTTAATTTACTCATGTTATTTATTTTTTAGTTGAGCGATACTGCCGCTCATCGTGATTTTTTAATGTTTATTTACCTGCTGCTTTACCTGCTTTTCTTCTTACTACCTCATCAGAATAACGAACTCCTTTTCCTTTGTATGGTTCTGGTTTACGTAAACCACGAATCTTAGCAGCTACTTGTCCAATTAATTGTTTGTCGCTACCCTCTAAAAAAATTTTTGGATTTTGTCCTTTCTCTGTAGTAGTAGTTACTTTTAATTCTTTAGGTACTTCAAAAATGATATTGTGAGAGTAACCTAAAGCAAGATCCAATATATTACCAGCATTGGTGGCTTTGAAACCCACCCCCACTAATTCTAAATCTTTTTTATAACCATCTGTAACTCCTTTAACTAAATTACTAATTAAAGAACGGTACAAACCATGCATCGCTCTATGACGAATTTGCTCGGTAGGGCGTTTAACGATTAATTCTGTTTCTGTGATTTCGATTTCGATATCACGATCAATTTCTTGAGTTAAAGTTCCTTTGGGTCCTTTTACAGTTACGACCGCATTGGCTACCGAAATGGTAACTCCTTTTGGGATGCTAACTGGTTTTTTTCCTATTCTAGACATAGTCGTTTTTTTTATTTTTGTTAGGTTGCTTAATTGTTTTCAGCCCCGACTAAAGGCTTAAATGCATACTAAGCAATGAATTTATTTTCTTTAATTATGAGATCGCACACAATACTTCACCACCCACATTGTTGGCTTTAGCTTGCTTATCTGTTAATACTCCTTTTGAAGTACTTAAGATAGCAATACCTAAACCGTTGCTTACTCTTTTAATTTCGGCTGGCTTTGCATATTGACGCAAACCCGGACGACTGATACGATCTAATGAACGAATCGCTGGCTGTTTTGTAGATGGATCGTATTTCAAGGCGATTTTTATAACTCCTTGTTTACTATCATCTTCAAATTTGTATTTCAAGATATACCCTTGATCATACAAGATTTCAGTGATACGCTTCTTTAAATTGGAAGCAGGAATTTCAACGATACGGTGTTGTGCCATTTGGGCATTACGTATTCTTGTTAAGTAGTCTGCTATTGGATCTGTTACCATATTAGTATTTTAAATCAGTTCTAAATTTTGTTTTGTTTCAGTATTCAAATGAATGAACTTAAATCAATGTTACTTTTTTTAAAGTATTACCAGCTTGCTTTTTTAACACCTGGTATTAACCCATTCAAAGCCATATCGCGGAATACAATCCTGGATACTCCGAAGTAACGGATATACCCTTTAGGACGACCCGTTAATTGACAACGATTTTTTAAACGAACAGGTGATGCATTTTTAGGTAGTTTATCTAAACCTGCATAATCACCAGCAGCTTTTAAAGCAGCGCGCTTTTCAGCAAATTTTTTCACCATTGCTTCACGCTTCTTTTGTCTGGCTTTGATAGATACTTTTGCCATAATTCTATTTTAATCTTGTTATTTTAGTTATTGTCTTTTTTACTATTCTTAAACGGCATACCCAATTCTTTTAATAATTCGTATGCTTCTTCGTTAGATTGCGCTGTAGTCACGAAAGTGATATCCAATCCAGTAATTTTATTTACTTTATCAATATCAATTTCAGGAAAAATGATTTGCTCAGTAACACCTAATGTGTAGTTTCCACGACCATCAAATGCTTTATCGCTAATTCCTTTGAAATCACGTACACGAGGTAACGCAACAGAAACTAAGCGGTCTAAGAACTCATACATTTTTACTCCTCTTAAAGTTACGCGAGCGCCAATGGGCATTCCCTTACGTAATTTAAAGTTAGAGATGTCTTTTTTAGACATAGTTGGAACTGCTTTCTGACCAGTGATCATAGTTAACTCGTCTAATGCGATGTCGACTAATTTCTTGTCATTTACGGCACCATTTACACCACGGTTGATGCATATTTTTTCCAACTTTGGAGTTTGCATTACAGACTTGTAACCAAACTTCTTAGATAAAGCAGGTATCACTTCTTTAGTGTACTTGTCTGCTAATCTTGGAGTGTATTTTACTGTACTCATTATTTAATTACCTCCCCTGATTTTTTTGATGTTCTTACTAATTTACCTTCTACTCTTGTACGCTTTACTTTTGTTGGCGCGCTATTTTTAGCGTCCCATAACATTACATTACTAATGTTAATAGCTGCTTCCACTTTAACGATGCCTCCTTTAGTATTAGACGCTGAAGGCTTTGTATGTTTAGTTGCAATGGCTACGCCCTCAACAATTACACGACCTTTATCAACGATTACTTCCAACACGGTGCGAGGCTTTTTCAAGTCCTTGTCATCACCAGCAATCACTACTACAGTGTCGCCTTTCTTGATGTTGAATTTGGGTTTGAATCTGTTACTCATAACTTATTTATAATTTATAACACCTCTGGTGCTAATGAA
>CAMBEQ010000059.1 GCA_945865545.1 Sediminibacterium ginsengisoli
TGAAAATAAAAAATTATACTGCTTATTTAATTTCAAAAATACTGCTTCCTATCTTACTTGGTATGCCTTTAAAGAACAGGGTGAGCGTCCCTCAGTTTTACACGACCACTGGACGGGTCAAAATTTTAAAGTAGGAAACGATCACGAACACTTTGTGTTAGCGCCTTATAGCTTTGCTATTTTAGAAACTATTGAATAAAAAAAAGTCCCGACTATTCAGGACTTTTTTAACCTATCACTAAGGATGGAAAATATTTTTTAAAATTTATAGCCAAACCCTATGTTAATACTATAATTTGCAAAAGCAGCATCGCCTCTAGCAAATACTTTAGTATCAATGGTTCTTAATACATCTGGGTAGCTTTGAGGTCTTTCATTTCTCAATGCAATAGGGGTATATAAATAAAAGATTAATTTTTTATAACTATAATTAACTCCTGGCTCAATAGCTAATACCGAACCGGGTCTTCTAAATCCTGTATTGTCGCCAATTAAATCATTGGCAGGAATGCACTCATATCTTCCCCCTAAAGAAATAGTAAGTGCATTACGAGTCCAATTGGTTCCAGTTCTTAATAAATATTGGTCTGGGATGCTCATTACATTGGATGTATATTTAATAGCGGTAGCAGAAGGAACCCCTCCTCTTGCAGTACTTACTCCATTATTGCCCATTGGATTAATTAAGTAGTATGCATTCCCATACAAACTCCAAGTATTATCAATGGATCTGAAACCATTTAATTCCAAAGACATGCCCCAACCACCATCACCTAATTGAATGGATTGGTCCACAGGCCCTTCACGAGTAGCCGTAGTACTATAATGAAATTGATCAGTTGCTTTATAATTTCCGGTAGGCAATTTAATTCCAATTCCTCCTAATAAATTTCCTTTATTGCCCTCTTTGGGTGCGATGATCCACTTGTAAGCAGTTAGTCTAATATCTCCTATACCTTGAGAATAAGTAGTATACCTTGGATTTCCTTTTACATTACTCACATGCTCATATAAGGAAGATCGCTCATTGTACAATAAAGGTAAATACATACCAATACTCCATTGCTCATTTATTTTGCGCACTAGAGAAATGTCTAAGGCGCGGCTAAAATTTCTAACATCTGTTGCTTCCGCAACGCGCTGTTTTTGTTCGTCGGTGCCATTAAAATGTCGATAGGACTTAAAATAACGACCACTCACATTTAAATCCCATAGAGAGCTGTCTTTCATGGCTGTCATTCCATCATGTTGCATTCCATCATGCATCATACCTGCATGTTGCATAGTATTTAATCCCCCAACGGTTCTTATGGCTACGCAACCTTGCGCATCCACTTTTACGTAAAAGACTAATAGAATAAGGGTGAACGCTAAATATTTTAACATGCTAATATAGAAATAGTTTTTTGAGCTATTTGATTAGCAAAATAAATGAGAAATGATGAGAAATGATGAGAAATAATTAAAAATGAATAGAAATAAAGTTAAATATTTCCAAAATCGTTACTTCTTCATTTTTAAATGCGACACCACCCAATTGCCTACTAGCTTACCTTGTTCGGTGCTTGTAATACAAGAATTGTGAAAGTGTAAGCCCCCATAAAAGCGAGCCCAATTATTTTCATCAGCAGCTTGTCTAAATGAAGTGAATTTTCTATTAGCTATACCAAATTCTAATTCAGTAGAATCGGTATATGAAAAATTATCGCCATATACACTGGTTAAAGCTTCTGCAGCCGAGGAAGAAATGGTTGAATGTCCACATGTATATTCAGGGAAGGCGGGTGTTTGCAAAAGTGGCCTCCAATTGGGATCAAAATATTTATTGATCACTGTTTCGGGACGAATGGTATTAAATGCATACTTCGCATCCCAACAATGTATAAAGGCATCAAATAAAGCAATGGCAGTTTTAGCAAATGCATAAGTGGCTGTATTAAAATCTTGACCTGCTGTTTTATTGGCAATACCCACTACACTCATCCAATGACCCGGAGGAGAGAATTTTTTAGTGCTAAACATGGCATGTCCAGCAATATTCATATTAAATGGATTATCATCCCAAAAATTAGCAATATGTTTTTGTTCTTCTGTTAAACTATCTACTGCATTTTTGACCATCATCACATTTTTATAATATTCACTATTCTTGTCAGTCACATTAAATGTAGGGGGCGCAACAGGTCTAAATTGATTGGCGCTATCTAGTACCATCGTTCTAATTTCCATCCAATGAGGCTCTGCAGCAGAAGCATACATAGGGGGTGTGGGTACCCATCTACCTGGAATATCTTTGACCGTATATTTTTCTGCACTTCTTGTTTGTGCATAATGATCTTTTTTACTCCAAGCCATAATGGCTGCACCTACTTTTTTAGCATAGGCTTCAGAAGCTTCAATCATTTTACTGGACATACCATGCGCCTTTACTAATTGATGCAAACTATCAGTATAGGCTTTCATACTTCCTTCAGGAAAAGTGACTGCTTCTCCCACCATACAATAAGCAACAATGGAAGCATAAGGGAAATCAATATTGGAAGTATCTTCTGGTTGGGGAATGGCTTCTAAATTTTTTAATTGCCCTGCAAGACTTTGGTATTGAGTAGGGGAGCCTGCAGCAGTTACTTCATAGCCTGCGATGGCTGCATAAGCATAATTTCGCGAAGCAACTATAGGGCTAAAATTATTTCCCATCACTACTTGATTGAGCTCATGCACCGTATTGGCATATAAATCTGGATTGTGTGTAATGGTTTTATAATCAGATGCCGTATTACATGCATATTGAAATAAAATAAGAATCAAAAAATATTTGATGTTTTTCATAAAATGAAATGGCTAATTGGTTGAAAAATTAAAACGATACGCTTAATAAAAAACTAGTAAAATAACTATTAAAACAAGAGCAAAATAATTACCAGCTTTTAAACAAGACTGTATCGTTATTCCTCGCAAAAATAAGACAATTCTTGCCAGAAATAAGTTTAATGTTTTTAATATTTCTTACTTCTCCACTAATTAATAACCCTGATTTATTGGCATTGGCCACTTGAAATTGATTGGCTGCTTTTCCCAATAATAAACTGCTATAACCCGCATCATACCTGCCTTCATAAGGCAATACCCCGTATAAATTTCCTGCCGCCACGACATCCAAAATATGATCTTTGTCATAATCCTGAACAGCAAAACTATAAATAGGATACCACTGCAGTTGATAAGGTAATTTACTAATGCTAAAAATATCTTTAGCAGTATGCATCAAAACAGAAGAAGATAAAGTATGCACTTTAAATTGAATCGCCTGCTCTAATTGTTTTCCAAAAATTTCATCGATGGTCTTACCTGCCATATCTGCATAATTAAAAAACTTCTTTCTAATAAGTGCGGGCAATTGTTTTTCAATTTCGTCTTTACCTAAAAAATTATAATACTTCCCTTGCTTTTCAACCGCTAGTATTTGATCCAACTTCCCATTCTTATCTAAATCTTCTACATATAATTTTAAAGGGAATGATTCACTCGCTGTAAGTTTTGAATTTTCTCCTAAATTTCCTAGTAAAAAATCATCCCATCCATCTCCATTTAAATCGGCCGCCTCTATGGTATTCCATAATCCACTGGTATTTTCTAAATGCAAACGGCTGGTTACATTTTCTAGTTTTTTTCCTTGGATGTTTTTAAAAATGGTAACGGGCATCCAATGTCCAACTATAATTAAATCAAGGTAACCATCATGATCATAGTCATTCCAAACTGCATCTGTCACTAAACCAATATGATCCAGAGAGGGTGCAAATTTTTCAGGTGCTTTTGAAAAATGTCCTTTTCCGTCATTAACTAAAAGGTAAGAATTTGGAATGCTACCATAACTATTAGCCACCACCCTGCCGCCTATAAATAAATCTAAATCGCCATCATGATCTATATCTGCAGCTATGGCTACCGATTTATTACCAGTCAATTTTAAAAAATTAGTCGCTTTGGTAAAATTGCCTTTCCCATCATTGAAATACAATCTGTCTTCTGCGTTTTCAGTTTCTGATTCATTGCCTCCACTTACTACATACAAATCAAGATCCTTGTCACCATCTGCATCAAAAAATAGCGCATTCACATCTTCATAATCTGCATCTTCATTCAATGTATTTTCACTGGACGGAATAAATTGTCCGCTGCTTAATTGTATAAACAATTTCCCTGCTTGGCCTTTGGCACCCCCTATAAAAAAATCTTCTATTCCATCTCCATTTACATCTCCTACCACTACTTTAGGGCCCTGAGTAGACAACATACTTGGAATAAATACCTGACTACTAAAATCATTAAAATCATTTTCCTTATGCACATAAGGAATTTTTATTTTTTCAGCTAGGTCTGTGAAAATAGGCTTCTCTTTTTCTAGCATCGCTTTTGGCTTCGCTTCAGGTGCTATTGCATTGACATAAGAAATAACTAAGCGTTGATTGGATTTTACATTTTGAAGCAATTGCGTTTTACCATCGGGCCAAATAATTTCCACTATAGCAATCACACTGTCCTTTCCTGTTCCAAAATGTATATTTTGCAAAGAGGCACTTTCAAAACCCTTCGTCGCATTGAGATACCCAAACTGAATTTCCTTTCCTTGATGAATTTTAATTTTGGCTCCAATTCCATTTATATTTTGCTCCCCTCCTTTCAAGAAAATATCTAAATAATGATTTCCTAAACTTTGATTGGAATTATTTTTATACAACATGGCTGGGCCATTGATGGCATTGACTACTATATCCAAGTCTCCATCATTGTCCAAATCTGCGGTGGCAGCGCCATTGGAAAAACCTTGTTCCGTGATACCCCAGTCCTTTGTTTTGTCACTAAATTGTAAAGTAGACGATCCTTGATACATGAAATTATGCAGCTTGCCTTCTGGCATTTTTTGTATTGATGTCAAATTAGATGCACGACTGGTGTCGTTGGCATTTTTTGCAGAATAAAAATTAATGAAATCTAAATTATTAGGACGGCGAACAATTCCATTGCTTACAAATAAATCTTTAAAGCCGTCATTATCAAAATCGGCTGCCAGTGGCGACCAACTCCAATCGGTGGAAGCAATACCAGCGTACAAAGCAATATCGCTAAATTGTAACCCATTACCTACATTTAATTGTAGGCCGTTTCGAGAATATTGATGATGATAACCGTAGGTTAATTTAAAATTATAAATGTCCAATGGGTCATCAGAAAAACTTGACTTAATAGTTTTCTCATCTGGAGCCAACATGTCTAATGTGATAATATCTAACCAGCCATCATTGTTCATATCCTCAATAGCACTGCCCATCGAAAACCGACTTTCATGCCCAAAGGCTTCTTTGTTGATTTCTGAGAAGGTACCATTTTTATTATTGATATAATAATAATCGTTTTCATGAAAATCATTGGAAACATAAATATCATCCCATCCATCATTGTTCACATCTGCCACCGCCACATTCAAGCCATAGCCAATAACACTGCTATAGATACCTGCTTGCTTAGTCACTTCTTTAAACTTAGGCTGCCTGCCTTTGCTGTCATTTTGAAAAAGCTTGTCTCCACTTGCTTCATCTACCGTATTTCGGATGGATGCATTTCCATAGCTTCGATTAGAATGTACCGAATGATTGACTAAAAATAAATCCAGATCCATGTCGTGATCATAATCAAAAAATACAGCTTGTGTATTAAAGCCTAACACATCTATCCCATACTCATGTGCCTGCTCTGAAAATTGTAAGCTCTTTTCTCCATTGGCTAATGTGACTTCTCCTTTATTAATAAATAACTCATTACGACCCGTAAAACTTTTATAAGCGCCTACTTCTGAAACATAAATATCTAATAACCCGTCATTATTAATATCTACCAATGTAACTCCCGTTTTCCAATTTCCACTTCCACGCACACCGGCAGTTGAGGTAATGTCTTCAAATTTAAAATTGCCTTTATTTAAATACAGCTTATTAGCTTCTTGATTAGAGGTAAAGTAAATGTCTACTAGCCCGTCGTTGTTAAAATCGCCTAAGGCCACGCCACCGCCATTGTAATAATATAAATAATCTAAGATATTAAGTGAATCGGTATCATTGACTCTATTCTGAAAATCAATACCTGATTGGCTTTTAGAGACAGCAGTAAATAAGGTGGCTGGTTTCGTGTTGCACGAAAAAAATATACCTGTAACACATACAATAAAGAATAATTGTATATACCTCATTGTAAATAAAGTTATTGGCTTAATAGTATTCAAAACACAGTTATAAATTTCTTTTTTTACAATTCTTTAATTCTAATACTTCGATAGAAAATTTCCGCTCCTTCAGATTGCACTAAAATTCTGCCATCTTTACGGCTCGGATTTTTTGCATCATTCACTTTTATACCATTCACTAAATAAGTAATATTCCCATTGTTTACAATGATTTCTACTTTATTCCATTGGCCAGTTGGCAACTCCCCATCGGCTTTCTTCATCACTCTATAATAATCTGTAGGCGGAGTTCGACGTCCGTCTATTTCTACAGTAGCGCTATCAATAAGCCATATATCGCCTAAATCTCTCTCTTGAATTTGACATTCAACGCCCCCTGGCCAAACTTTATCTATAGTGGTTGGAGGTATGGCAAAAAGAATACCATTGTCTCTCTTGGTGGTATCCGCATCTCTAGGAGGAAATTTTTTAGTACCCCATTTAAATTCAACAATCATATGAAAATTTTCATACACTTTATCGGTCATGATATAGCCAAACTCTTTACCTGAAATATGTAATAAATTATGCTCTACTTTAAAAACCGCTTCAGGATCGTAATTCACTCCCTTGGTTTTTAAAAAAGAATGCCACCCATTTAAATTTTTTCCATTAAAAATGGAAACAAAATCCTTACTTGATTTTTGTACCATAGAAGTAAAGCAAAAAAATAGAAATAAACTACTAATGAAGTATTTCATGTGGGAGGTTTTAAGTTTTTGACCTATTTTAATTTTGAATAATTAGCGCCGGCGCTTCATTATTTTTCGATACTAAAAATACATTTTTTTTGCCGGCTTTAATGCCTAAAATACCTCTTACAGCACCTTTAATGACTATCCCACTTTGCTTTTCAGATACCTTAGTAAAATTGCCTTTACCATCCCCTTTTAATAGCATACCATAGCTCGCATCATAGATACCTACTTCTGGTTTACTCTCGTAAAAATTACCTCCCAGCAAT
>CAMBEQ010000060.1 GCA_945865545.1 Sediminibacterium ginsengisoli
GTGAGCCTCATGAGCATGAAGCTTTTAATATAGGGGGTATTCTTTTGCCATTGGGTCAAGTGCAAAGTTTGCAAATTGAAGATATTGAAGACCTGAAAGAAGAAATTGTATACATCTATTGCCGCAGTGGAAACAGAAGTGGTCAAGCCTGCTTAATGTTAGAACCTTATGGTTTTAAAAATGTGGTTAATGTGTCTGGTGGTATGTTGGATTGGGAAGCCAAGTTCCCAGCTTAGTAAATAGCCTTATTTTAGTTGATATTTATTTTTAAACTTAACCAGTAATTTCTTCCTGCCATGGGGTAATAATTATTAGAAGTAATGATAGCCCCTTCGGATAAATAGCTATAGGTATAACCATTGGGTTCGTATTTTTTATCAAAAATATTATTTACATACAATTGCACTTGTGCATTCCATTTTTGTTTTGAAAATAGGGTATAAGAAGCATTGATGTCTTGAAGAAAATAAGGTTTCAATATTCTGGTTTCATTTTGGGTATTGTCTAAATATTGCTTAGAAACATATTTACTAGTTAAATTCATTTGCCATTTCTTATTCAATTGTATATTTATTAAATGAGTGGCAGTGGTATTGGGCGATAAAGCGATATCTGTATTTTTATGAACTATTGCCAACTGACCTCCTTTGTCATAATCATCTACATATTCTGTAAATGCATCAATTTTATTTTGGCTAAAAGTGATATTGCCAGTACTTGTAATAAATGAATTTATTTTCCAATTTTCTTCTAATTCTATACCAGCTCTTCGACTTTTGGGAACATTGGTTCTGGTATAGGCGCCTATATCATTAATCTTCCCAGTAAGCACCAACTGATCTTTGTAATTCATTATATATAGGTTCGCTCCCCATTCAAAAGTCCCTTGCTTATTTTTAAACCCCAATTCTATGTCGGTTAATGATTCTGGTTTAGCTTGTTCAGTTGTGGCAGTTTCAAAATCATCTCTATTAGGCTCTTTGTTTGCGATAGCTATACTTGCAAAGTAATTGGTTTGCTTAGTTTTATAAAACAAACCTGCTTTAGGATTTAGAAAATTAAAATCTCTTTTTACTATCAAGTCTGGGTTTTTATCAAATCCATACATATTGTGTACTACTTTTCTATATTGCACATCTACAAAACTGTTTAATTGTGTTGTTATTTGATGGCTCCATTTGATATAAGTATTGAAGTCTTTTTTAATGGCATTATTATAATAGTAATTTATATTAGGATTAAATTCCAATATAGGATTTATTTGTTGAGCACTTATAAACGGAATTCGACCATAATGCAATCCATCATAGGTATTCCATGCGCCGCCAAATGTAATTTTGTTTTTACCACCTTCATATACTAGTGAAGCAATTTGCCCATAAAAATGATTATCCAACCATTTTCTTCTGACAATATCTATTGGATCGGAGGCATTTGCATTTGCAATGTAATCTGCTAATAGGACACCCCCTTTGTATTCCTCGTAATAACCTTTCCCTCTTGTTAAGAATAAAGCGGTACTCCACTGCCAATTTTTATTGATGGTTTTATTGTAAAACAATTGGTAATGGGTTTGTTGATAATTGTCTGTTTGATTAGCATAAGGAGCATTTGGTTTTTCCATACCTGCAGGATTGTAGGTTCTTTGTGTAGCCAATAATTCTTCTGGCACACCATACCATGCTTGATAGGTTTTTTCCCAGCCTGAAAAAACATTAAATCTTAAAGAAGATTGATCTCCCCAATAAGTGCTACTCACATAAAAAGATTTCAAGTTTGATTGGGCTCTGTCAATATAGCCATCACTACTAATTTTACTTACACGACCATCTATGGTAAAACGATTTTTAAGTAACCCTGTTCCAAATTGAAAAGTATTTTTTAAAGTATTAAATGAGCCAGCACTGGTATGTAGAGACAAATATTTTTCTGGACGATAATCATTGGTAGCTAAATTAATAGTAGCACCAAAAGCACCGGCACCATTGGTAGAAGTTCCCACGCCTCTTTGAATTTGAATACTATTTAAACTAGAACTAAAGTCGGGAAGATTTACAAAATAGGAAATTGAACTTTCTGCATCATTATAGGGGATGCCGTTGAGTGTTACATTAATTCTTGTACCATCTGTACCTCTTATTCTAATTCCTGTATAACCTACACCCGAACCTGCATCAGAATTGACCACCACAGAGGGTGTATTTTGAATGATAAAAGGCAGGTCTTGACCATAATTCACTTGTTGGATACTTGCTTTGTTTAAGTTGGTTAGTGCGAAAGGACTGTTGGTTTCTGCTCTTATGGATCTAATTTCCAAAGGAGGCAAATTTCTAATACTATCAGAAAAATTTGCAGCACTGTCTTTTTTATTTGTTGTAGAAACTATTTTTGGTTGAGCCATACTAGTGGCTACCATTAAAATAGAGGCAATTGTTCCCAATAACTTAGTCATTACTAAAGTTTACATGTTTCAAAAAATGATAATTGGAACAGGGGGATGGGGCTATGAGAAGCAGCGCATGAAGCGACGACCTTCCCTTCGCAGGCATTACCCTGTTCAGGTTCAACGGGTTTTTTCTCAGCTTTTTACAGCACCCCGAGGACGAAGCAAAAATAAGCAGTAAATTGATACAAAGGGCTGTAACTTTATATTCTTATTTACGTTTTAAGTAATAAATCATCTATTTATGAAAAGAATATTATTAGGACTTATTTTAATAACTGGCTTTACCGTTAGCGCTCAAAATAAGACTGCTGTAGTTTATGACAACCATGCACAGGTAAGAAATGTCCCTAGCTTTACTGCAATTAGTGTGTCAAGTGCCATAGATTTATACTTAACACAGTCAAACACCAATAAAGTAGCAGTAAGTGCATCTGAAGAAGAAATAAGAGATAAAATTATCACAGAAGTAGTAGGGGGTACCCTTATTATTCGATTGGGGGATAACAGCACTTGGTTTAGTTGGAAAAAATGGGGGAATTATAAAACAAAGGCCTATGTAAGTATTAAAGATATTAATGCATTAACTGCCACAGGCGCTAGTAATGTACATTTAGTAAATACGATAGAGTCTCCAAAAATTAGAATAAAATTATCTGGCGCTTCCGATTTTCATGGTGATATAAAAGCCGGTACGCTTGATTATACATTATCGGGCGCTTCTGAATATAAAGGACAAGTAACTGCTAACAATATTCTTATTGATGGCAGTGGAGCTTCTAATATTGAATTAAATGGCACTGTTGATGATTTGTCTTTGGAAGTATCGGGAGCTAGCGATGCTAAGTTATATGGTCTTACAACAAAAGGGGCCGTGGTACATGCTTCTGGAGCTAGTAATGCTCAATTAAATGTGTTAGAATTTTTAAAAGCGCAAAGTAGTGGAGCTAGTAATATTGATTATAAGGGTAATCCTAATGTTAAACAATCCAATACATCAGGAGCCTCCAGTATAAAACATAGAAATTAATAATCTACAACTAAATTTTAGCTCATTTGATCTTATGATAACAAATAATTTAAAGTAAGTGAATTAGATAAGAAGAGAACCTATTGAGGTAGTTTATTTTAAATATTAATCTTTCCAGACAGATGAACCTTCGCTACAATTAGCGCAAATATCAATGTTTTTTCTGCTCTTGGTTAAGTCTCCTCTAAATTGTTGGTAGTTTTGGTTATGCCAAATTTCTTTAAATGATTGATTCTTTAAATCACCCAATTGATGGGTAGCATCTTTATCAAAACAACAAGGAACTATCAATCCATCCCAAGTGATCACATTGGCATGTTGCATTTTCCAACATCTATTTGCTAATTTATTTTTTGATTTAAAGCTTCCATCTTTGTTCTTTTGATATCTACTGTATTTTTCATTGGTAGGGATCAAATTATTAGGATCATTTTCATAATCATACACCTGGGCGGTTTTAAGCCGCACTTGATCTACCCCGATATCTTTGGCTAATTGTTTTACTTCTTCAATTTGATGTTCATTGTGTTGAACTACAAGAAACTGAAAAAATACAAAAGGTTTATTGCTATTTAATGCCTTTTTCCATTTAACAATATTTCTGGCACCTTCTAATACTTTTTCAATATCTCCACCTACTCGATATTGTTTATAAGTTTCCTGTGTGGTGCCATCTAATGAAATAATAAGGCGGTCTAATCCACTCTCTACTGTTTTTTTGGCATTCTCATCTGTCATGTAATGTGCATTAGTGGAGGTAGCCGTATAAATTCCTTTGCTACTTGCATACTTTACCATCTCTAAAAAATCTGGATTCAAATAAGGTTCTCCTTGAAAATAAAAAATTAAATACAAGAGTTCTTTATGAATTTCATCTATGGTAGTTTTAAAAAAGTTTTGATCTAACATACCGGTTGGACGCGTAAAAGCTCGAAGCCCACTAGGACATTCTGGGCATCTTAAATTACAGCTGGTGGTAGGCTCAAAAGAAATGGAAACGGGGTAGCCCCATTGAATGGGTTTATTTAATAATCGGGTAGCGTAAAAACTTGCAAGAACTTTAGCGCCATTCCAGGCTCTTTTAAAAGTGAATTTGCTTATTAAATTTAAACTGTCCTTCCAATTAAATCCTTCCATAGGGTAAATTTAAAGGTATAATTTTTATCAACAGAATATTTATATATTAAATAGCGTTTCCAACTGTACCATAGGTATAAACATTTTTCCGCTACTGGGCAATTCAATAAATCCATAATATTTGTAAAATTGCTTCGCTTCATCATCTAAAGGATCTACAATAACTGCCATAGATGCAATTTGCAATGAATTTTGGTAGCTTCTTTTTAAGGCGTCCATTAACAATAAAGCCCCTAACCCTTTTCCTTTATATTTAATATCTACCGCTAATCGCCCCAGCAGAGTAGTGGGTAAATGTTGATAAGCAGGCGGAAGCTTTTTTAAAATGGCTACTGGTAAATCATCTCTATTTAATGCAGCACTGGATAAAGTATAAAAGCCTTTTATGCTGTTGTCTGCTTCTGCAAGTACAAAGCAAGCTGTTATTTTTCTTTTAACATCCTGTTTTGCTTGGGTATGTAAATAATTATCCAAGACATCCTTGCCACAAGTAAAAATGGCTTTAAGGTGTGAAGGATTTAATAGGGTAGTGATATAACTCATTTGCCAGCGACTAATTGATTATATTTTTTAGCGGCTTTAATGAGATTTTTGTTTGGCTTGGGTGGGTTCAAAATGGCTTCAAAGAAAACCTTTTGGTCTTTTGCAGAGGCTATTACTTGATTTTGCTTATCAATTATAGAAGAAGCCTCTTTATATAAGGTATGCACTATAAATTCAGATTTAGATTTGAATCCACTAAGGGTCGCGGCTAATTCAATCAGCTCTTTTTTATCTTTTGGTAAGCGTACATCAAATCTTGTTTGTTCCATGGTATTTAGTTGATTCATTTAAATTGATTTATAAATGTACGGAATATTACCGTACATATTAATTTTATGATATACTTCTTTTCTTGAGTGAAAATTATAGGTAAACCAGATCCAATAAGACCGTATTTATACTTAGGACATGACAAGTATTGAGATAGTTGAAAATTTGTAGTTTAAGTCAGCGCCACCGTTTTGTGCTAACCACAGTGCTAACAAAACCCTCCATAAGCCTCGAATTACCCTTTCTGCGCTAATTCCAGATCCACCCCAATAAACTTGGTCAAGAAGCAATAAACGCCTATCTTTGCCGTCCAAACATCGCGAGGTAGAGCAGCGGTAGCTCGTCGGGCTCATAACGATTTTATTTAATATGTTTTTCTCTTTTAAAATATTGATAATGAACCACTTGAATTAAATTTTAGGTGGTTTTTTCGTTCTGCGCTAGGTTGGTGCGCTAACTTTTTTACCCGAAGATCTTTACATTTAGAGCAGCAATCAGATCCCAAAACTGATAAATATCATCTTTTGATTTGACCTAAGTCATTAGGAAAAATGAACAATCCCGCTAGATTTGTTTCAAATATGTTTTTATGGGTCAATGTTCAACTTTTTTTGCTCAACAGAAAAAGGAATTCTAGTATGCCTAACTTATTTCTTTATTTATATCGCCATTTTACAAGCAAAAAGTTTGAGCTTGATCACATTGAAGAATTATCGTCATACACTTATGATGACCTTTGTATTAAATTATGTAATTTTAATAAACGTATTAAATTTAAGGATTCTTCTATGGTTGTAACATGGGAAAGTGCGAGAACAATTTTAATTGTAAAGTATAATTATGACGGTGTATTTATTGAAAAGATAGATGAAAAATGGAAAGATTAATAACAGCATTAAAGAAAGAAAACATTTACAGGTTTCCTTTCTTAAGTTTGCTTACTGCAAAATCGGTGGTTACATATGATGATCGATGTTAGCCACTGCGCTAAGTAATCCCTCAAAAACCCCCAATAACCCCTTTCTGCGCTAGTTTCAATTTAACCAGTATAAACTTGGTCAAGAAGCAATAAACGCCTATCTTTGCCGTCCAAACATCGCGAGGTAGAGCAGCGGTAGCTCGTCGGGCTCATAACCCGAAGGTCGGAGGTTCGATCCCTTCCCTCGCAACATCATCCCGCTCCCGATTCCTATC
>CAMBEQ010000061.1 GCA_945865545.1 Sediminibacterium ginsengisoli
TAGGACATACCTGGCACTATTATGGCGGCATCTGGATTCAAATCATGGCCATAATTATATTCCCAACGCCAAAAATCTGCCATAGCCAATACTCCAAATAGAATAAATAAGGCGAGTACAGTATATAAAAGCTTTTTTCGAGCTACTAATGCGGTGACTAAACAAAAGATGGAAAAAAATAAAATAAAGTAGGGTAATACAATAAATTCAACAAAATCTTTTTCATGAAGTGTTTTCATGCCAATATAATGGTTCAGCCCATTAATGATATCTACATTACCACCAAGCTTATTGGGATAAATAGAAAGCCCTAAACCTTCTGGATACTGCGGTGCATTTAATTCTATACTCCATATGGGCACATATAATACCACTATTAATAAAATAGCGCATAAAAATAAAACGATACGGCTATTCCAATTTAATTTATTTGGATTCATTAGTAATATTAAAAATCTAATTGAAAACTAGAGGGCCTTATTTATAAAACCCTCTAGTATCAACTTTTAATTATTATTTTTTATCTTTTCCTTCTGACTTCTCTTCTCCCTCAGTTTTAGGCATATTCGTACCTAGGCTATAGCTAAGTGGCACATTGCTTCCAGCTGGAGATACTCTTACATAGCCTTGCATTTCTTGGTGTAAAGCACTACAGAAATCGGTACAATAAATGGGCACCATGCCAACGCGATCAGGTGTCCACTTTAATGTTTGTGTTTCACCCGGCATGATTAATAATTCGGCATTAGCTGCTCCTTTGATACCAAAACCATGTGGTACATCCCAATCTTGTTCTAAATTGGTTACATGAAAATAAACATCGTCACCCAATCTAATACCTTCAATATTATCAGGAGAAAAGTGAGATCTAATTGCTGTCATATACACATGAACGTTTTTACCTTCTCGAACAACTTTGGTCGCGCCTTCTCCAATGGATGCATATTTATGTTTGTTCTCGTCTAGCTTATAAAATTTAGTACTATTATTTTTGATAAGATCTGCGGGTGCAATTTGTGCGTAATGCGGTTCTCCGATCGTAGGAAAATCTAAAATTAATTGCATTTTATCTCCACTGATATCATATAGTTGAGCACTTTGAGAAAGCTCTGGGCCTGTAGGAAGATATCTGTCTTTAGTAATTTTATTATACGCTACTAAGTATTTTCCATTAGGGGTTTTAGTATCGCCACCTGCAACAGTTAAATGACCTACAGAATAATAAGTGGGCACGCGGTCTAACACTTTTAAATCTTTTATATTCCATTTAACCACTTCAGAAGAAACAAAGAAGGAAGTATAGGCATTTCCTTTATTATCAAATTCAGTATGCAAAGGCCCTAGTCCAGGCTTTTTCACTTCACCATAAAGTACAGACTCATATTTCAATACAGGAATACCTTCAAGACTACCTATGAAGTCTTTGGCTTGAATAGTTTTAAGCATCTTGTTAAATCCAAAAACAGGAATAACTGCAGCTAATTTTCCACTTCCCACTATATATTCTCCTGTAGGACTTACATCACAACCATGTGGAGATTTAGGACATGGAATAAAATAACATAAATCTTTTAATTCTTTAGAATCCAATACGATTACCTCTGTTTTAATTTCAGAAGTGGCAGTATGTGTTTTTTCATTATATGTATTATGCGCATATCTTACAGTTTTCTTTTTACCCTTCCCTGCTTTTAAATATTCTTCCGCTTTCTTCCAATTCACAGCTAAAATAAAATCTTTATCTTTTTGTGAAGCATTCACCTCTAAGAGTGTATTAGCTTGTTCTGTATTATAACAAGAGAAGAAAAACCAACCATGAGAAACGCCTTTACCTGCTCTACTTAAATCGAAATTAAAACCAGGACATTCAATTTGAAAAGCCAATTCCATTTTTCCATCTTCTTTTTTTACACTAATAAAACTTAAAGTGCCTTTAAAGTTCTTCTTATACGTATTAATAGGCACATCTCCATTGACATCATCTGGTGGAACACTAAATCTAGTACCTGCAACAACATACTCCGTATTTTCAGTTAAAAAAGGGGAAGAGTGATTGCCTGCACTATTGGGTAATTCTATAATTTCAGCAGTTCTAAATGTTTTTAAATCAATACGTGCTACTCTTGGCGTATTATTGGCGTTTCCAAATACCCATTTTCCATCATAATCTCCATTGGTTTTAGATAGTTGCACATGGTGTAAATCATCCCAAGGCACAAAACCATGAGAAGTATTTAACATGGGTTTTGTTTCTTCACTAAAGCCATATCCTTTCTCTGGATCAACAGAAAAAACCGGAATCACTCTTAATAAACGGCCAGAAGGTAAGCCATAGGCACTCATTTGACCGCTAAAACCGCCAGAAACAAAATTGTAAAATTCATCATACTTGCCAGGCGCTACATAAACCTTTGCAGCTGCATCAGCACTAATGGTATTATTTGCATTCTTGGGTTTACAAGAAGCCATCGTAAAAACTAAGGTTACTAAAAATAAAAGCCCCTGTTTAAAATTTAAATTTTTCATAAATGAATATTTGAAATTGAATAATATAATTAAATAAAAGTGTTCCTATTTTTTTGAATCATTTTTACGCATGAACTCATAAACATTTCTAGCATCCTCATCTGAAACATTTTGATTAGGCATACGTACCAAACAAATTTCTAATTGCGCTTGCGCTTTTGGATCTTTATTTAACATAGCATCTGTATTGGTCACAAAATTCATAATCCATTCTGGTTTAAATCTTTCTGTAACTCCTTTCCAACCTGGACCAACTAATTTTTCTTCGCTAAGTTTATGACAAGGGCTACATTTTACCTCATATACTTTTGTACCTGCATGTGCTAGTTTTTCATTAATAGCAGAAGGAACTTCTACATTTGTAAACTTGCCCTCTCCTCTTTCTGGATCATAGGAAGAATTTGCATTAAGATCACTTGTTGAAGCAACAACAGCATCACTTGGGACTGTTTGCCCACCACCACAAGCATATAACATTGTTAAAACCATCAAAATGAGTAAGGTTGTTTTCATTCTAATAATATTTTAATGAATGATCCCACAAGATTAGAACAGCTACAAACTATTTTTTATGCGTACGCTCATATTACTAAATCAATGTCTATAATGAAAAACCACAGATGCACCTAATGAGTTGATTACCTGCCATTTAAAATCGAATTGGGTCATTTATGATATATCTCATATTGGCTATGACCTCTGTCATCTTTTTATACTACATAAAAAAATAGTTTAGTGCCTAAAGCATAAAGATGATCATAGACATAAATATATTATTAGCTTGGGGGGCTGTATATAAAAAACTGGGGCGTGGCGAAGTCATTTTTTCAGAAGGATCAGAATGCAGTTATTACAATCAATTAGTTTCAGGTATTGTAAAATGGGTAAATATAGATGATGATGGAAAAGAGTACATTCAAACAATGATTGAACCCGGGGAGTGCTTTGGCGAGCTGCCTCTTTTTGATGATGGACTATACGCAGCCTCTGCTATAGCTGAGGAAGAGGTGGTTTTAATCAGGCTTCGAAAAAATACTTTTCTACAGCTCATCAAAGAGCATAATGAGATTCATTTTGCATTCACAAAATTATTAGCTAAACGGGTTCGATTTAAATTCTTACTACTAAAATCAATTGCTTATCATGCTCCAGAAGTTAGAATTAGCACTTTATTAAGCTATTTAAAAAAAGAGCATAAAAACTTCTGTGCCAATTGCAATCAATTAAAGCTCACCAGACAACAAATTGCAGATATGACTGGACTGCGAGTTGAAACAGTGATAAGGTCTATGCGTAATATGCATGATAAAGGCGATATAGTCATTGAAAGAGGTAAGGTTTTTTACTAACTGTAAATCGTCAGTATAAATTGGACTAAAAAAGTTATTAATTAGTTATGTTTTGACAAAACCGAAATCAACCGAATTCAATCGATTTCAGGGGGTGTTTTCCTCACGCAGAAAACATTAATTTTATGTGGTGAATTTGAATATTTCTTTTGAAGAAAGAGCCAAGTTAAGCGCCGTCATCTTAGCTAAACAACCGCTAGTTACCCTTAAAGAAGCAAGGGAACAAGCACAATGGCTGAAGGGTAAATCGATCAAAAAGAGGATGCAAAGAAATTAAAAGTAAATTTGTCCGATAATAGAAATATGAACACGCTATCTGTATACAAAAATGAAATAAATGCGCTTTGTGCTAACCACAAGGTAAAGAGCTTGTATGCATTTGGGTCGGTCTTAACTCACAATTTTAATACCAATAGCGATATAGACTTAATAGTGGATTTTAAGGAAATAGATGTGAAAAACTACGCAGATAATTACTTTGATTTCAAGTTCTCCTTACAAGATATATTTAAACGTCCAGTAGATTTATTGGAAGAGCAGGCTATCAAGAACCCTTATTTTAAAGAAGAGCTGAATAAAAAGAAAGTGATAGTTTATAAGGAAATTTAACTACTACAAACCAGTTACACTAGCTGGTTTAAAAAATGATCCAAATCTGGGATTTTATTTTGAATGATGTCCCAAACAATATCATAATCTATTCCGAAGTAATCATGAATTAACTTATCTCTTGCGCCAGCCATTTTCTTCCATTCAATATGAATATGAGCTGCTTTAAATTCTTCGTCAATTTTTTTTGATGCTTCTCCAATTATTTCAATACTTCTAACAACAGCGCGGCAAAGTACTTCGTCTTCAATAACTTGCTCTTTAGTTTTTTTATCTGTATGCTGAATAATAAAAGCGGTTTCTGTCAAAATATGACGAACCAACTCAAGATTAGAGGCTGACATTAACTACCTCATTTAAGATATGTGGACCAATATGTTTACTTAATGATTGTCGAGTAACTAATTCAACCTTTCTACCAAACAAGCCTTCTAAAAAGAATGATAAATCCATAAAGTTATCAAAGCTCTTTTTTTCTGGAATAAAATCAACTAATAAATCAACATCACTAGTTTCAACAGCAGTTCCTTTTGAAAAGGATCCAAAAATACCCAAGCCATTTACCCCAAATGATTTAATCATATCTCTGTTTTCAGAGATAGCAGTCATGAGGTCTTGTTTTGTCTTGTATTGTATCTTGTTCATTGTAAAAGCAAATTTACAATTAAATTAAAGAACCTCTACATTTTCGTTAAATTAGCCTTTAAATATTTGAATGCTAATCAGTTATAAGGAAAATAAAAAGGGGATAAAACAAAATGAAAGCGTTGATTTGTAATGCGTTATGTTTTCACAAAACCGAAAACAACCGATTTCAGTCGAATTCAGGGGGTGTTTTCCTCACGCAGAGGTACAAATTTGAAATCCTTGATTGATTTATTATTTTTGACTAATAAATTTCAATTAATATTATACTCCAATGAGTCAAATACCATTTAGCCATATCAATTGGACTTCGATTGAAAAAGTAGAATATAAAGGTGAAAAAGGATTTAGTATTTGGCAAACTATTCAATATCCTGGACTCCGAATTCGATTGGTTGAATATTCAATTAATTATAGTGCAGATCATTGGTGTCAAAAAGGACATATTGTACATTGCATCAGTGGAGAATTTACATCTGAACTTAGTTCAGGTGAAAAAATTACTCTAGTAAAAGATGACTCCTATGTAGTAACTGATAATGCAAGTTCACATCGTTCTTTTTCAATTAATGGTGCCATGTTGCTTATAATTGATGGAGATTTCTTAAAATAAAAAAGAACAATACATCATTATCAACACTTAAAAACGAGTTGTCTAATTAACAAGTAAATCTTTAATTTATTTTCTTAATCTCTTTCAAATCTGCAATATCCTGACTTCTGCCTGACGCAGTTTTGTTAACTATAAATTCTTTAAGTCCAATATACTTAACTTCAATCCCATTTACATCTACAAGTAATTTGTTTGGAAAAGCATCTTCAAATTTTACACCATCAATCGTATTCAAGATATCGATTCTCAAAGGCGGATATCCTATTTGTGTAACATAACCCTCTTGCATAAAATCAGACTTAGTTAGACCTAAACTTGATAAACCAAATTCTTTAATTGCAATTACTAATTTTTCAGCATTTGTTTCTGAACTATTAATCCAAATATCTAAATCACCTGTGTGTCTTGGTTTACCATGAAATGCTAGTGCGTAGCCACCAACCACCATATAATCAACGTGGTGTTTATTAAGTAGTTTAACAAAGTCTTCAAAATCTTGGGCTAAAGTCATGCTTTCAATTTTCTTCTTACTACATGCGTTTTATCCATTCTAGTAGTTTTAAGATCTACAGTTTGTGATATTAAAAATGTCACCGCTTCAAGCCTTTTTACCAAAGGTTGCGCTAACCAATAATTCAAATCATTCATTTTTTCA
>CAMBEQ010000062.1 GCA_945865545.1 Sediminibacterium ginsengisoli
TTCATCGACTCTGGCTTGAACTCTCCAAATTCTTGTACTATTAATTTGCTTGCAGCAGTAGGGTCACCTGATAAAAGAGCTGCTCCAAATGCAGCTACACTCGTTGGAGTATAAGCAGGATTTGTATTAAAATTATAGAAGTCTCTTAAGCTTTTTAAACCTCCCATTAAACGAGTACCACCACCAACAGTTAAGTTAATGTATTGGTTTTGTGTAGTAGGAAAGCGGTAAGCAGTTTGATAAGAAACACGTAAGTTATTGTCTTCCGCAACCTTAATTACTGCAGTAACTCTTGGTGTAAATTGTCCTTTAAAATTTTCATTTTTATCGTAACGTCCTGCAACTGATAATTTTAAAACATCCCCAAAAAATTTCTTTGTTAATTGTGAATAAGCACCCGTTTCATTGATGCCAATTTTACCTGCTGTATCAGCAAATAAAGTTCCTTGTGAATTTAAGGTATATTTTCTAGCACTTCCACCTACTAATAAATCCATATTGTATTTATCCAAACCTAAAGACTCCGTTAAACTTAATTGACCTTCAACGACTGACAATGTTGATTTATCAACAAATTGAGCCCCTCCTTGTGAAATGGCTCTAGAAGTTAAATCGTTAAAAGCAGCAGTTGAACCAATTGGACCATTTGGTCTACCCTTATCAGCTTCTGCTCTAGCAGCAGAAGCGGCAGCAGCAGCACTTACACCTGAAGCCATCGCTTGAGTCAATGCGCCAAAATATTGAGGATACCAAGAAGCAGCAGTTGCAGCTGGGCTAGAAAGATCAGCACTCTTTTTCCAAGTTTCGTTATATAAACGAGTCGCAATAGTAGCATTGAATGAATTACCTGCATCCTCAATGGTTGTATACGCTCTTACATACCAGTTTTTAGATTTCAATTCAAATTTGAATTGACTCATTTGTAAATTTTTCAATGAATAACGATCACTTCCAGTATAAACAGTATTTCCTGTTCCGGTATAAGCACTTATAGATGCTTCTGTTTGATCATTTACTTTATAATGTAAGGATCCAGAAATTTTATTATTTCTGGTAGTAGGATTGATCACATCAATTTCATTGTACCCTGTTCTACTTACATTACCATAAGCCCCTTTTTTATCAAGATATAAAATGGGAGCATAGGGTTGTAAAGCAGCCCATTTAGGTCCAGTAGCTGCAGCTAAATACCCAGCATAAGCAGCATAGGAATTAAATCCTGCAGCAGCATTATATAGTGCATTAAATGTAGGAGCGCCTACTAAAGCGGATACACCTGATTTATAAGAAGCACTAAAATTTTTTAAATCCACTGTAGTTTCATCACCATAAACGTTTACTCCATCATAATTAGGATCAGATGCTCTATCGCCACTAATGACTTGTCCCAAAGGGTTAGCAAGTGTTGCAGTTCGATTATAGTTACTTGTATTATTAGCCAACCAGTCTTGCGCTTCTGTAGATTGTGCAGAAATTTTATAAGCAAAACGATCATTTACTTTACTAGCCCATCTAACTGTATAATCACTATATCCAGATCTTGGTCGTTGATAACCATCAATATGATTCATACCTTGTTTAATTTGAAAACTTAAACCTTGGTATTTAAAAGGATTTTTGCTATTAATTAAAACGGTACCATTCATTCCACCAGCACCATATAATACAGAGGAGGCACCTGGTAATAATTCAATATTATCAACATCTAATTCAGTTAAACCAATAACACTACCTACTGAGAAGTTCAATCCTGGCGCTTGGTTATCCATTCCGTCAAATAACTGATTTAAACGGGTATTACCACTTACATTGAAACCTCTTGTACTAATACTTTTAAAAGTTAAACTTGCTGTGATTACGTCCACCCCTTTTAAATTTCCAAGGATATCATAGTAATTGGAAGCAGGTGCCGTTCTAATGGCTGAATTGCTAATTCTTTCAATGGTAACAGGCGATTCAAGAATTCTTTCCGACGCCCTTGAAGCGGATACTACTACTTCTGAACCTAATACAAATGAAGGCTTCAGTGTTACATTTACTTTATTAGTAGCATCTACTGTCACCTCTTTAGAATCAAATCCTACTGATGAAAACACCAAAACATAGGGGGCTTTTTGACTTATAGTTATTTTAAAATTTCCTTTGTCATCCGTATAAGTACCTTGATTTGAGCCTTTTAAAGATACCGAAACGGCAGATACCGATTCAGAAGAGTTTGAATTTTTAACTGTACCAGTAACAGTACTTGCATTTTGTGCTTTTGTACTCACTACCAATAAGGTAGCTAAGGATAGGACAGCAAAATGTCTTAAAAATTTTTTCATAGATTTTTGTTTTAAGTTGAATTGTTGGTACAATTTAACAAATTGTACCCATTTAAGAAAAAATTATCATTTCTATCTTTAAAAATATAATTTTACAGTATGAATAATCGACCCTTTCCTCATCAAATTAATGAGTACCATGGCAAAGTAAGAGATGTCTATTATATTGATAATCAAATACTTGTAATGATTGCTAGTGATAGAATCTCCGCTTTTGATGTTATTTTGCCCAGCCCCATCCCTTTTAAAGGTCAGGTCTTAAATCAGATAGCCGCTTATATGTTGGCAGCCACCAAGGACATTTGTCCTAATTGGCTATTATCCACCCCTGCACCCAATGTGGCCATTGGCAAAAAATGTACCCCATTTAAAATTGAAATGGTGGTCCGAGGAAACTTAGTGGGTCATGCTTGGAGAACTTATCAGGCTGGTGGACGTATTTTATGTGGCGTAAGATTACCTGAGGGTATGAATGAAAATGATTATTTCCCTACACCTATTATAACCCCTTCCACCAAAGCCAGCGAAGGGCATGACGAAGACATTTCAAAAGAAGAGATCATCGCACAAGGTTTGGCAGGTGCAGCAGACTGGGCCATTTTAGAAAAATATGCTTTGGAATTGTTTCAAAGAGGAAAAGAAATTGCAGCCAATCGAGGATTGATATTGGTTGATACCAAATATGAATTTGGCAAAATAGATGACACCATTTATTTAATGGATGAAATTCATACCCCCGATTCTTCCCGTTATTTTTATGCGGATGGATTTGAAGAAAGGCAAACCAAAAAAGAAAAACAAAAACAATTAAGCAAGGAGTTTGTAAGAGAATGGTTAATTGCCAATAATTTTATGGGCAAAGAAGGACAAACGGTTCCAGCCATGTCGGCCGAATGGATTGACACTATTTCCAAACGCTATATTGAATTGTACGAACAAGTAATTGGCGAAAAATTTGTTCCGCAAAAATTATCAGACGAAGAAACTTACGATATAGTTTGTACTACTTTAGAGGAACTTAGTTAAACACGTTAATTGAAGTTTAAAATATTTCACTTCTGAACATTGAGCCATAGCGTGTAGAAAAATAAAAAAATGAATCGTCAAAATTGTGCATGTCCGAGCAAAGCGAGTTCACAATTTTAGATTCATTTGTATTTTTTAGCGTCATGGCGAGTTGAGAAGAATGGAATAATTTAAATTTCAATAAAAAAGTAAACTAAATATCAATTCCTAATCTTGGTCTTAGGCGTTGTTTGCTTTTATTAAAAATTTGCTGTCCTTTGTCAATGCCTTTTCTTAATTCAATTTGTTTTTCCATAGGCAAGTGAACAATATCGGTGCAGGCCTGCGTGCAACATCCAGCATAAGTTTCAGCACATTTTGTACATTGAATAAATAATAAATGGCAACCATCATTTTTACAATTGGTATGTGTATCGCAAGGTGTACCACATTGATGACACTTTGAAATAATATCTTCTGTAATTTTCTCGCCCAGCCTATCATCAAAAACAAAATTCTTCCCCTTAAATTTACTGGGCAAGCCTGCTTCTTTAATTTTATTAGCATAATTAATAATGCCCCCTTCCAAATGAAAAACATTTTTAAAACCATGATGTAACATATAGGCACTCGCTTTTTCACAGCGAATACCCCCGGTGCAATACATGATAATATTTTTATCCTTTTTATCTTTCATCATATCGGCTGCCATGGGTAATTGTTCTCTAAAAGTATCCGATGGAATTTCAATGGCATTGTCAAAGTGCCCCACTTCATATTCATAATGATTGCGCATATCAATAACTATCGTATCTTCTTTATCCAACAAGGCATTCATTTGTTCGGCATTGACATAATTCCCTTTGTTTTCCATACTAAAATTAGGATCCTCAATTCCGTCAGCAACAATTTTTTCACGCGTTTTAATTCTTAACGCCCAAAAGCTTTTCCCATTGTCATTCACTGCTTTATTTAATCTTAATTCTTCTAATCCCGCAATAGAATACAAATAAGATTTAAAATTTTCAAACAAATGAGCAGGTACGCTTACCTGCGCATTGATCCCTTCTTTGGCAACATATATACGGCCAAACACCTGCAACGCATTGAATGCTTTATATAATTCATCTCTAAAGACGGCCGGATTTTGAATGGTAAAATACTGATAAAAACTAAAGGTGGTACGAGAAAAAGTTTCCTCATACAATTTTTCTTTCAACTCCTTATTGGAGATTCGATTGTGCAAAACACTCATAAAATTAAATTTAGACATCTAGGATGTTCCTATTAATGGACCCAATTACAGGTTGGGCAAATTCAACACGAAGATACATTAAAAATAAATTAAGCCTTGCTTGCGCGAACAAAACTTCCAGTAAGTGATGCCAATCCACCTAACAATGCACCAATTGAAGCCGTTGCAAAAATTAAAAGAATATAAGAACCTCCCATAGGTAAAATTTTTGCCACTTTTGTTGATAATATATGATTATTTGCCATGTCAATTCCAAATGCCAAACCTGCCCATAATGACCCTACCCCTAAAGCACCTGCTACAAAAGATTGGGCAGGTTTCAGAGGCAATACAATAGCAATTAATAAATTAGTAACCACAAAACTCCACCATGGCAGGTTACCATATATACCAACAGCATAGGTAAGTAAACCTGATAAAAAAATAGATAAGATATATTTCATATAAAATATTTTAATGAATTAGAATTAATTATGAATTGGTCTTTTGAAATTGAATATGCCACCTATTTCTATTGCTTTGAACTAATTTTTCCTTTGGTAAAAATAATAAGCGATAATACTTTCCTGCTGCCCAATAATTGATGAAGCTATCATAAAAGGGACTTCCTGGATTTCCACTTTGTCCTCCTGGATACAATCCATAGGCTTCTATTTCATCGGTTAAATGAACAATCATTCTCCAACTGGGTCCGTGATTCTCCATAGTGGCATTGATAATATTTACACCGCCTCCAATGGGTAAATTCATTCTACTTAATGCGGGGATTTTAGTTAAATGCAAAACCCTAGTAGCTTTAAATAATGCCCATTCTAATTTATTTTCTTTTTCAAATGCTAGTAATTTCTTGGTGGCGTTTTCTACTCCAAGGGTTACTTGGTCTTTAAAATTTTCAACTTTATCCTTGGTATTAATATTATATGCAATA
>CAMBEQ010000063.1 GCA_945865545.1 Sediminibacterium ginsengisoli
TTTTTCTCAATACCACGTAATAATAAACCTGCGTTATCACCAGCTTGACCTTGATCCAATAATTTTTTAAACATCTCAACACCAGTTACGGTTGAGCTCATTGGAGCATCCATCAAACCTACGATTTCAACTGCTTCACCTACTTTAACTATTCCACGCTCAATACGACCTGTAGCAACTGTTCCACGACCAGTGATCGAGAATACGTCCTCTACAGACATCAAGAATGGTTGGTCAATAGGACGAGGAGGCAAAGGAATGTATGTATCTACAGCATTCATTAATTCTGTAATTGCATCAAGCCATTTTTGATCTCCAGACAATGCACCTGTAGCTGAACCACGGATAACTGGTGTTTTATCACCATCAAATCCGTAAGAAGTTAATAAATCACGAACTTCCATTTCAACTAAGTCTAACAATTCAGGATCGTCAACTAAGTCAACTTTGTTCATGAATACTACGATTTGTGGAACACCTACCTGACGTGCCAACAAGATGTGCTCTTTTGTTTGTGGCATAGGACCATCTGTAGCCGCAACTACAAGAATAGCTCCATCCATTTGAGCAGCACCAGTGATCATGTTTTTAACATAATCCGCGTGACCTGGACAGTCAACGTGTGCATAGTGACGTGCGTCAGTTTGATATTCTACGTGAGCTGTGTTGATGGTGATACCACGCTCTTTTTCTTCGGGCGCACCATCAATTTCATCGTAGTTTTTCTTAATAGCTAAGCCTCTTTTAGACAATACGTCTGTAATGGCCGCTGTCAATGTTGTTTTACCATGGTCAACGTGGCCAATAGTTCCAACGTTTACGTGAGGTTTCTCCCTCTTAAAGGTCTCTTTAGACATCTTTATTTATTTTATTTTATTTTTATAATTGCTGTTAATAGACCACCGAGTCCATCAACCATAGCTTTCTATTTTTTCATTCACCCTTTTGTCACCATTCTCAATTTTTTACTTCTCTCTCCCACTTACTCAAAAACTTTGAGCCGTTGATGAGAATCGAACTCACGACCTCTTCCTTACCAAGGAAGTGCTCTACCACTGAGCCACAACGGCAATTGACTAACCGACTTCCATTGCTTCCCATCAACCATCCAATTTGGAGCGGGAGACCAGGCTCGAACTGGCCACCTATAGCTTGGAAGGCTATCGCTCTACCAAATGAGCTACTCCCGCATTTTTAATCAGGCTTTACTGATTGTTTTAAAAGAACTAATTTTTATCAAATCTATAAAAAACTGCTCAACGAAGATGCAATCTACATAAAATTTGGTGGGCAGAGTAGGGTTCGAACCTACGTACTCGTGAGAGAACAGATTTACAGTCTGTCGCCTTTAACCACTCGGCCATCTGCCCAAATTTATACTGAGCCGGAAATGGGACTCGAACCCGCGACCTGCTGATTACAAATCAGCTGCTCTACCAACTGAGCTATTCCGGCAAGACATGAAAGAACTATCCCAAATTTTGGGATGGCAAAGGTAATGGAAATCTTTATTTATCAAAATTTTAGAGCACTATTTTATCCCAAAATCAAGGTAAAAATCAAAATAAGATCCAATTCATGCCCCTAATGGGTAAAAAGATACAAAACCGGCAATAAAAAATGCCCATTGTCAAATTCAATTGAAACAATAGGCATTCAGGTAAATACAGGAATATTTATACCGCTACGCGTTCTTTTTTCTTTATTAATTGATTGGTGATGGAATTAAAAGCATCATCAAATGCGGTTTGAAATGTATTGGCGGAAGCTTTTACAAAGCAATCATGTTTAGGAATGTGAATTTTAATTTCTACTACTTTTTCCTTTATAGCATGTGCCATACTTTCTAATTTTAAATACACTTCTATTTTCGTTATTCGATCATGAAAGGTTTCCAATTTGTCCAATTTTTTTTGAACAAAATCTAACAATTTTTTGTCTGCATCAAAATGCACTGTTTGAATGCTAATGTTCATAAGATAAAATTTAATAGATGAAAAAATAAGAACTTGGTAAGAAATAAAAGGGTTTTTATACTTACTCTAGTAAGTTACCACATTTTTATAGGTGATACCCTATTAAAAAATGTTTTAAGATAACTTTATGAAATGGCATGATACTTATCATGTTTAGCAAAAGTGTTCAGTGATTCTTGTTATGCTTTTGGATGCGCTTTAGAAAAAACTTCTTTTAATTTTTCAATGGTATTGTGCGTATATACCTGAGTGGCAGCTAAGCTGCTATGTCCTAATAATTCTTTTACAGCATTTAAATCAGCCCCATTATTCATTAAATGGGTGGCAAAGCTATGCCTTAAAACGTGTGGACTTTTCTTTTGCAAGGTAGTTACTTGTGATAAATAAAATTTAACGAAAGTATACACTGCCTTAGGTTGTAGGGCCTTCCCTTTTTCTGTAACAAATAAATAGGGATTGCCATTGGCCTCGGCAGGTTTTTGTGAAATGTACTTTTTTAATTCCAATGCCAATTCAGGACTTAATGGTAAAATTCTTTCTTTATTCCCTTTACCCAATACTTTGATTATTTTTTTAGAAACATCTAACTGGTTTTCTTTGCATTGAATTAATTCACTTAAACGCATGCCAGTGGCGTAAAAAAGTTGAATGACCATTTTTTCGGTATACCCCTTCCACCCTTCTGCAAAAGATAAGTTTAAAAAAAGCTGTTCCATATCGTTTTCAGCAACAAAGCTGGGAAGTCGTTTGCTTATTTTAGGGCTAATGACTGTTTCCATAGGACTTTTAGTTAAATGCCCTTGTTGTATCTGGTATTTGTAAAAAGATTTTAAGGAAGAAATTTTTCGGTTTAATGTTTTTCCTGTCATCTCTTCTTCTTTCATGGAAGCCAGCCAGGACCGCACCATGGTTCCAGTAATTTGATCATAAGGCATGCCATCATATTGCGTTTCCACAAAATCAAAAAACTGAATAAGATCATTGGAATAGGCTGTGATGGTGTGCATGGAATACCGCTTCTCGAATTGGAGATAGGCCAAAAAAGCATTAAGTGGTATAAAACGGGTTTGTATAGCCATGTCCTTATAAAGGTAAGGCATGTTGTTAAAACAAAAAACCCAAGCAGGCTTGGGTTTTAAAAATCATTAGCGTGTTTTTCGAACCTTTATATTTTAAAAAAGGGGAAGAAAAACAAAAAACCCAAGCTAGCTTGGGTTTTAATATCATTATAAGTAGTAAAAGGATTCTATCCCTCTATCTTACCGCTGAAAATTTGTTGCTTGTAAACAGCTTTAAGTACTTCGAAACGACGTTTTACAGATGGTTTTACAAATGCTTGACGTGAACGTAAGTTGATCAAAGTTTTACTTTTTTCAAACTTCTTTTTGTACTTTTTTAACGCTTTATCAATGTTCTCGCAGTCTTTTGAATCAATTATTAACATAATATATATACCTCCTCAGGCTTTTTTTAGAAGAGCAAAGATAGGATTCCTTTTGAAAAAACCAAATTTACTATAGGTTTTTATCCTCAATCCCCCTTCCTTTTAAGGCGCCAGAGATGGCTTGGTCCATGACCCTTTCGGCAAAAGGACGTGTTAAGTCGTTTAATTCTTCAGTTTTCGTCTGAATTAAGTTCTTATCTGCCATGGTTATAGCCAATTGTAAAGCTTGCATGGCATTCGCTGTGGCGGTCATTTCGTCTTTTGATAATAAGGAAGCATTCTTCACCATAAATTTTTCGGTTACAGACAGCATTTGTTCCGCCTCTGTGCTGGCTTCCACTAAAGCCCTGTTGGCTATATCCTCCTTGGCATGGGTAATGCTTTCCATTAATCTTTGCTCCACTTCCTCATCGGTCAATCCATATTGTGGTTTGATATCAATACTTTGCGTCACCCCACTTCTTAGCTCCTTTGCACTCACTTGTAAAATACCATCTGCATTAATTAAGAAACTTACTTCCACTTTGGGAAGGCCAGCGGGCATAGAGGGAATTCCAGATAAAGTAAATGCACCTAATTTTCGATTGTCCTTTACTAAATCTCTTTCACCTTGATAAACAGCAATGTTAATTCCAGATTGTGCATCTTTTTGAGTGGTGTATTGTCTTGAAGCTTTTGTAGGAATTTTTGAATTACGTGGCAGCAATACATCCATTAATCCACCCATGGTTTCAATACCTAAACTAAGTGGCGTAATATCTAATAACAACATGTTTTGATTGTTGCCAGCTAATATATCGGCTTGCACCGCCGCACCTAAAGCCACCACTTCATCTGGATTTACTGAATCATTC
>CAMBEQ010000064.1 GCA_945865545.1 Sediminibacterium ginsengisoli
TTTGGTTGCCCGACCTGGATTCGAACCAAGACAAACTGCACCAAAAACAGTCGTACTACCATTATACTATCAGGCAATCCTATGCCATTCTTAGAATGGACTGCAAAAATAGGGTTCGGCGTAAAATTTTCCAAATAATAATGCCTTTTAAGGCCATTATTATGAAATTGGCTTAACTTAAGCCTTCTAATATTTTTGACTTAAAAACGAATTGTATGGGAATGAAACTAACGCTAATCACCGTATTTATTGCATGTATGTTTATGATGTCCTTTAGAGGGGAAAAGAAAAAGAAAATAGTCTTTTTTGGAGACTCCATTACACAAGCTGGAGTTGATAAAGGCGGTTATATTGATGTTTTACAGAATATGATTACAGAAAAAGGAGCTGGAGATAAATTTGAATTAAATGGGGCAGGTGTAAGCGGCAATAAAATTTATGATTTATACCTAAGAATTGAGAAAGATGTACTTGATAAAAAACCAGATGTGGTGGTTATTTGGGTGGGTGTAAACGATGTTTGGCATAAATCAAGCTCTGGCACCGGAACCGACTTTGATAAGTTTGGTCGTTTTTATGATGCAGTGGTTAAAAAAATTCAACAAGGTGGGGCAAAAGTAATTGTGGTAACACCTGCTGCTATTGGAGAGAAAAATGACTATTCTAATGCACAAGATGGCGATTTAAATGGCTACAGCAGTTGGTTAAGAAAATATGTTAAAGACAATGGATTAGGCTTGGTAGATCTTAGGAATATATTTCATGAATACAGTTTGGCGCATAATCCAGACAATTTATCGAAAGGCATTTTAACATCAGATGGGGTACACTTAAATGCAAAAGGCAATGCACTAGTAGCAGAAGAAATGTGGAAAGCTATTCAGTAAACATTTAAAAATATAAATACAAAAAAGCAGCGATAGGAACCGCTGCTTTTTTTATATAATACCTTGAATTAAAAAAAAGTATTTGAATTTAAGAAGCAATCACTAAATAGTAATTCTTTTTTCCTTTTTGTAAAAGAATGTATTTTCCTTGTAATAATTGCACAGTAGTAACATTGGTGAAATCTGCGCTTATCTTTTCTTTATTAATACTAATTCCACCGCTTTGCCACATTTTACGCGCTTCTCCTTTACTAGGGAATATTTTAGTATCTGCTAGTAAGCTTACTAAATCATACCCCTCGTTTAATTGAGCTAATGTAATATTCGCAGTAGGTACCCCTTCCATCACCTGCAGCAGCTGGGTTTCATTCAATGATTGTAGTACTTCGGTAGTGGCGTTGCCAAATAAAATTTCAGTGGCACGAATAGCAAAAGCTAAGTCTTCTTCGCTATGTACTAGCTTGGTTAATTCGGCAGCTAAGTTTTTTTGCAATATTCTTTCTTGAGGGGCTAATTCATGAGTAGCAATTAATTTTTCAATCGTGTCAAAAGATAAAAGTGTAAAAATCTTTATCCATTTTTTTGCATCTTCATCACTAGCATTCAACCAAAATTGATAAAATTGATAAGGAGATGTTTTAGTTGTATCCAGCCAAATATTTCCTTTCTCCGTTTTGCCAAATTTGCCGCCATCTGTTTTCGTAATTAAAGGGCAAGTAAAAGCAAATGCTTCACCACCCATTTTGCGTCTTATTAATTCTGTGCCGGTGGTAATATTTCCCCACTGATCACTTCCACCCATTTGAACTTTACAATTTTTATTTTTATACAACCAATAAAAATCAAAACCTTGTACCAATTGATAAGTGAATTCGGTAAAGCTCATTCCAGTATCTCCCTCAATTCTTTTTTTCACACTATCCTTCGCCATCATATAGTTCACCGTAATATGCTTACCTACGTCTCTTATAAAATCTAAAAAAGTAAAGCTTTTGAACCAGTCGTAATTGTTCACCATTTCGGCTGCATTAGGAAGGCTAGTATCAAAATTTAAAAAATGGGCCAATTGTTTTTGAACCCCTGCTAAATTAAATTGTAAAATTTCTTCACTTAATAAATTACGTTCTTCACTTTTTCCACTAGGATCTCCCACCATGCCCGTAGCGCCACCTACTAAAGCCACAGGTTTATGTCCTGCTCTTTGTAAATGAACTAATAATAAAATAGGTACCAAGCTCCCAATATGTAAACTATCTGAAGTGGGGTCAAAGCCAATATAACCAGACACTTGTTCTTTTTCAAACAATTCTTCTGTGCCCGGCATGATATCTTGAATCATTCCTCTCCAGCGTAGTTCTTGTATCAAAGTCATATTCTAAATACTTTAAGCAAAAATAACTACTAAAATGCAATAATTTCGCATCATGAACCCAACAACTCCCACAATTGGCGACGGAACCAGAATTTTACACTTTTTAGTGGATACCATTTTAATAGCTATTCTTACCTATATTATATATGGTTGGTGGAATTTCCACGTATTATACTGGCATTATACACCTATTCAATTCGGGTACTTCTTTTTCGCTACCATGTGGGCCTATGTGTTTTTATTTGAGTGGATTTTTTTGAGGACCCCAGCCAAATGGTTTACAGGAACCAAAGTGGTTTCGGACCAAGGAAGCAGACCCAATATCTTCCAATTTATTATAAGAGCCAGCATCCACACCACCATTATTTCTATGTTTGGCTTGGCATGGAATGGGAAGCCATGGCATGATACTTTTTCAAAGACAAAATTAATTTATGCAATCAAATTGGTTGGATAAATGTGGTTATAAATCTTTCCTCAAATCATAAGTTTTAATTTGAGTAGCAATGTACATTTGTAAAATTTTTTAAATGGCTAAAATTGGTATCAATATTGCGACAGGAAGTTTGCAACAAGCAGACATTATTGTAGGTATCGATTTAGGTACTACCAATAGTTTAGTAGCCATTATTCATCCAGATACTAAAGTGCCCACAGCCCTCAAAGAATTTGATGGTAGTAGTATTGTGCCCAGTGTAGTTCACTTTGATGCCTTTGGAAATGTAGAAGTGGGGATGAATGCAAAACCCTTTTTAGAAACAGATCCTCAAAATACCATATTTAGCGCCAAACGTTTAATGGGGAAAAGCCATAATGATATTAGAACGCATCAAGATTTTTTTGCGTATAAAATTATTGATGACAATAGAGATAGTTTAGTGAAAGTGCAAGTGGGATCTACTTTTTATTCTCCTATTGATTTATCTTCTTTTATTTTAATCGAATTAAAAAAACGTGCCGAGCATATTTTAAAAACACCTGTTACCAAAGCGGTCATTACAGTGCCCGCTTATTTTAATGACACACAACGTCAAGCAACCAGAGATGCAGGAAAGCTAGCAGGCCTTGATGTATTACGTATTATCAATGAACCTACTGCTGCTAGTTTAGCTTATGGTTTAGGAATGAATCCTACAGAAGAAAAAACTATTGCAGTGTATGATTTAGGTGGTGGTACTTTTGACATTTCTATTTTAAAAATTTCCAACGGAGTTTTTGAAGTGTTAAGTACGAATGGAGATACTTATTTGGGTGGGGATGATTTAGATAGAGTCATTATCGAATATTGGATGAAAGAAATGGGGGTAGATCATTTAGAAGATCATAAAATTTTAAAACAACAATTAAGATTGGCTGCGGAGAAAGCGAAAATATTTTTGTCCAATGCTAACTTTTTTGAAACAGAATTTGCAGGAGAAAAAATTTCCATCACTAAAGAAGTGTTTGAAAATTTAATTGCTCCAATTGTTAATAAAACCATGGATTGCTGCAAGTTGGCTATGAAAGACGCAGCCCTTACTATTGCGGATATCAATACCGTGTTGATGGTGGGTGGAAGTACACGCGTTCCTTTAGTTAAAAAAACAGTGTCTACTTTTTTTAATCAAGCAGTGAATGATTC
>CAMBEQ010000065.1 GCA_945865545.1 Sediminibacterium ginsengisoli
TAAACTGAATTAAGCAATAGGCTTAGTATATAAGGGCCTCAATAAAAGCTTAGCCTGGACTGTGTTTTAATTTTATAAATGGCTCAGTAGAAAGGGGTATTTTCTAATTATGAATTTGAGGATTTCTATTATTTTATTGGGGGCTACTAATTTTCGTTAATCTCAACAGTCACCGATTTTATTAGTTCATTATTTTTTTCATTAAAAAGCTTCATAAGATATAAATAGATGGCTACTCTGTCCAAAGCCTTTTGGTTATAAATGATAAAATCGTTACTAAGTAAGGACTTATTAAATAAGCCATTATTTTTATAATAGGTATTTAAAGCGTCGTTGTTTTTTTTAAAATCTTCATCAGGATTTACATTATTTAGCTTGATATTATTTTTAAATCTACCGCCTGGTTTAGGAAATGTATTGATGGTATAAAATTCTACCACATCATCAAGTATTTTATTATTGTCATATAATTTTGAAGCGTATACTTCATAATAGTCCGAAATTTGTCTTTTTAGTTCTATAGATTTTATACTACTAAAGCTACCACTTGAAATAGTATTTTTATAAGAGGAGTTATTAATATAGAAAGAAGTGCCAAAATTAAGGCTGTCTTCAATAGCAATAACTTTGTTTAAATATTCATCAGCTGTTAATAGATTGGTTTTGTAGTCTAAAAAATAATGATTTAATGTATCTAAATATTTTGATGCTTTATCGTATTCGTAAATCCTATCTCTAATGAGTATAGAGTCTTTCTTTAGATCCAATATGACGGATTGTAAATTTTGATGTGTTTTATGTTCAATTAACTGATGTTCTCTAACGTTTTCGGCAAAGAAACCTAAGGTTACGGCAGCAAATAACATCACAAATTCTATGATGTATTCAGACCATTTCTTCTTATGAGTGGGGTGGTGTGGGTGATGTACTTCCATCGTTTTAATTTTATAGTTGAAAATAAGATATTGTTTTGAATTTCAATCTTTGACCACCATTCACTTTTGTTCTCCAAGTTGTGGTGCAAAATCAGGAGCAAATTTGACCCCAATAAAAAAGGGTCTATGAAAATGACTTCATAAACCCTTCAAATACAGTTTTTTATGCTGTGGGCCCACCAGGGCATGATCCTGGGACCCCCTGATTATGAGTCAGGTGCTCTAACCAACTGAGCTATAGGCCCGCATCTTTCGATGTAGGCGGCAAAAGTACTAATTTTTAACCTTTTTTAAGGGTATCTACCCTTTTTTTCTGCTATTTTTGCGGCATGAAGAAAGTTATTTTATCAGCAGTTTCTATTTTATTCTTTGGGACCATTTTACTAGCGCAAACACCTACTACAGGGGGTACAAAATTGGATTTAACCGGCCGCGCAGCCGATCATTTGATGATCCAATTTGGTTCAGATATGTGGACAGGCAAGCCTGATAGCGTAAAAACAAAAGGATTTAACAGGCATTTCAATGTCTATTTTATGTATGATGTGCCTTTTAAGAAAGACCCTCATTATAGTGTTGCATTTGGATTAGGTATTTCAACTAGCAATATATTTATGGATGATCATACCTATGTTGATGTTCAATCTCGAGCTACTACTTTGCCTTTTCGCCATTTAGATTCACTTTCGAATTATTTTAAGAAGCAAAAAATAGCTACCGTTTATGTGCAAGCGCCTGTGGAGTTAAGATACTTTTCAGATCCAGCACATCCTAATAAATCATGGAAATCGGCAGTGGGTTTTAAAGTGGGTACAGTATTGAAAGGATATACCAAATCAAAGAATTTTATAACATCTAATGGTTCCTCAGTTTATGGTGCAACCTATATCGAAAAAAAGTATAATAAAAGATGGTTTGACGCCGCTGATGTTACTTTAACGGGTCGCTTTGGTTATGGCTTTATTTCATTAGACGCAGGGTATCAAGTAACAGGCGTATTTAGAGACGGCGTAGGCCCTGCTGTAAATAAATTTTCAGTTGGATTAACTATTAGCGGATTGTAGTTAATTTTTAGATATACTGTTAAACCCTCTTTATGGAGGGTTTTTTTATGGACCTAGTGGATTAGCCTATCTTTGTAAAAACAAGTAAAGTTGATAGAGAAAAAGAAAATATTTAAGAAAGAAGAGAAGTCGGTGTGGGTGAGTGTGATTCAAAAAGATCAAACCGAAGAGCAGGTAAATGAATACTTAGATGAACTGGCCTTTTTAGCAGAAACAGCGGGTGCTAAAACATTAAAATCATTTAAACAAAGATTGCCCCATCCAGATAGCAGAACCTTTGTTGGAAAAGGAAAGCTAGAAGAAATAAAGCAATATGTAGCTCAGAAAGATGTGGACGTAGTTATTTTTGATGATGAATTATCGGGTTCTCAAATTACCAATATTGAAAAAGAAGTAAAGTGCAGAGTCATTGATAGAAGTGATTTGATACTAGACATATTTGCAGCAAGAGCCAGAACAGCACAAGCAAAAGTACAAGTAGAGTTAGCGCAATATCAATATATTTTACCAAGGTTAAAAGGTATGTGGACGCATTTGGAAAGACAAGGAGCGGGCATTGGATCAAGAGGTCCGGGGGAAACAGAAATTGAAACGGACCGTCGTATTGTGAAAGATAAAATTTCTTTATTAAGAAAAAGATTAATTGAAATTGACAAACAAGCTTTTACACAACGCAAAGAAAGAGGTGAATTTATACGTGTAGCATTAGTGGGTTACACCAATGTGGGCAAGAGTACTATCATGAATTTAATTAGTAAGAGTGAAGTGTTTGCAGAGAATAAATTATTTGCCACCTTAGATACTACTACGCGTAAAGTAGTTTTTGAAAATACGCCTTTTTTATTAAGTGATACCGTTGGATTTATTAGAAAGTTACCTCATCATTTAGTAGAAAGTTTTAAAAGTACTTTGGATGAAGTACGCGAAGCAGACGTATTATTACATGTGGTTGATGTTTCACATGCGCAGTATGAAGATCAAATTGGCGTGGTAAATAAAACCTTGCAAGAGTTAAAAGCATTTGAGAAACCTATCATTACTATTTTTAATAAAATGGATTTGTATCAAGAAAAATATTTTGATGAGTGGGTAGGAGACGAAGTAAAACAAGATTTATTATTGGAATTAAAAGATAGGTGGAATGGCATCACCAATAATCAAGCCGTTTTTATTAGTGCTATTGAAAAACAAAATATCGAAGAACTAAGAACTATTATCTTACATAAAGTAAGAGACATGTATCAAATAAGATTCCCCTATAAAACGGTTTATTATACTTAATGAGTAGTATGGAATGGAAATTAATTACAGAGGCTCCATTGACATTGGATTGGCCACAAAACAACATGATGGAGTTGGAGGTGGATGGTAAGCAATTCACTTTGGCTAAATTTCAGGATACTTACTTTGCATTTGCTAGTAAATGCCCACATGCCAGTGGAAGGATGGCAGCGGGTTATATTAACCCTTTGGGGCAGGTGGTTTGTCCATTACATAGATATTGTTTTGATATGAAAAATGGTCGAAATACAAGTGGCGAGGGCTATTTTCTAAAAACCTACCCTATAGAACTAAAAGAAGGTGCTCTTTTTATTGGTTTTAAGCCATTTTCTTTGTTTTAATGTTTTGTTCTTAACTAAAATTTATTATTTTTGCCACCCTTAAAAGGAACACTCCTCCTTAGCTCAGTTGGTTAGAGCACATCACTGTTAATGATGGGGTCCTCCGTTCAAGTCGGAGAGGGGGAGC
>CAMBEQ010000066.1 GCA_945865545.1 Sediminibacterium ginsengisoli
CCAATTGGTACCTATTGGAGCTGGAAATAGCTTCCAACATTGCTTTTTTTGTCATAGATGATGGACCATGGGGATTCTCATTTTGGCCTAATCTGATAATATCTGTGGCATTATTTAAAGGATGATGCGCTAATAAAGCTGCTTCTTCTCTTGCATAACTATTTCTTGAGAAGGAGAAAGCTGCTAAAGCGAATACCGATTGTTTGAGGAGTTGTCGACGTTCCATAGTTAACATTTATATTTAAAGTTAAGGAATTTATACACAGATATAGCGAAGTTACCTGCTGCTCTGGATAATCTATACATAACGGCTAATTACTTGGTCACTCTGTAAATCGTCAGCATAAAGTGGACAAAATATAGTTTAAATCAGTATAGCGTTTCATATTTCTCGACACAGGGAACAATGTGCTAGCCTAATAAAAGAAATAAATTCATCTTTGAATTACAAATAAAAACCTCACGCAAACCTCACGCAGCAAAGGACACACGATTTAACGTAAGATCTTGATTTTCATGTAGCGAGACCGGGATTTGAACCCGGGACCTCAGGGTTATGAAGATTTTTTGAGAAAATGAAGGCGTTGATTTGTAAGGAGTTATGTTTTGATAAAACCGAAAACAAGCGATTTCAGTCGAATTCAGGGGGTGTTTTCCTCACGCAGAGTTATCAATTATTTAGAAATAAGTATTCACAGCAAATTCAAATTGACCAATAAAAACATTTTTAAACGGATTGATATTGGTTTGTTCATAGAATATTAACATAGCTTTCTTATAATCTATTGAATCAATAGTCCTAAAGGATATAGGACAGTAATGATTGTTCATTAAAATTGCATTACTTATAATCCTAGCAGTTCTTTTATTCCCATCTGAAAATGGTTGAATATAAGAGATAAGCACCAGTGTTAATAATGCTTTCTCGAATACATTATTTCTTGAATTGATTAAATCGCACATTGAATCAAGCGCTTCTTTAATTTGAAACTCATTATCAAGGGGTTTATAGTTTGTACCCGAAATCCCTACTCTCCTACTCCTAATATTTCTAGTTATATCTAAATCCTTTACCAATATGCTATGAATATCTTCAATACTTGAAACTTTTAATGGATATATATAATCAGGTTGATTAATAATAAAATCAAGGGCTTCTTTATGATTCAATAACATGGAAGCTTCCTCTTTTGTCTTTCCTGCTGCTGTCTCTTTATCTTTTAATAATCTTTCAGTCTCAAGTAAAGAATAAGTGTTCCCTTCGATCTGTGATGACTTCCAACTTAAATCAATTGCTACCCTTTCTAATTCGTTCTTATATTCACTTTTGGATAATTTTGAAGCATTTAATGTAAACTTCTCCTGTAAATTAATTAAAAAATCAAATTCTGTATTTGTAAATATGGAGATTTTTCTAAGTGTATCTTTAATTAATACGTGATTAAAGCTGTTTTGAATAATTCTTTCATCAATCTCTTTTTTAAAATACTGATCAACATCTATTGGCCCAATAATATTATATGAATTACTTATTTCGTACTTCCTACTTTTCAGCTCCCCTAATGCATTTATTAAACTACTTGCACTTAATTCTTGCAACACTCTACGAAGAGTTACAATACTCATTTCCAGCTTTAACCCTTCGAGTATTTCTAGAGAAGTACAATTAGGATTATTCTTTATAAACTGAATAATATCAATCTGTCTTTTATTTGATTTCTTTGGCATCTATAATTTATCAATCATAAAAATATGATTTATCAATCAAAAAACACAATAATTGATCGATAAAGTAGTGATTTATGTTCGATAAAATATTATTATACTGATAATCAGTAATTTACGAAAAAATGAATAATCTAAAAGCTATAGCAATTCGGATCATGTAAATAAAATCTATGAGCCGATAAGTCGACCTAATCGGCTCATAGTATAATGAATTTGCCTTTATATAGATCTCAAATCAACCGATTTCAGTCGAATTCAAGGGGTGTTTTCCTCACGCAGTGTATGTATATTTCAACAGATAACTATATTAATCTTTTTCAGCCCTTTTTAAGGAAAAAAATACAATGCCTAACCAAATTACTGAAGTTGTCATACTGATTGCTCCTATCAATACTAAAATTGGAGGAAGCCCAAAATAGACTTCTGATAAAATTCCTAATGGCATTAATAATCCTCCTAATGCTAACCATGATATTTTATTAGACTGGTTTAAGCGATTTGAAAATTGAATTAATAAAAATCCAATGATAATATTCAAGACAGCGAATAAATTACCGTGTACATGAGCAAGTCGTGACTCAAAATGCTTTCCTATACTATAAGAATTAATCCACTCTATTTTGTTTGGAGCAAAGTCTCTCAAATAAATTAATAAAAAACCATAAAGCATAAATATCCCCATAGTTAAAAATCCAATAGCAATGTTTTTCTTCCCTTCCATATTTTTTAGTTTAATGAATGAGCAAGCTAACTACTTTTAAATTCGGTAATCATGATTTTAATCATAATTAAACAACTGAATTGATAATAGTAAATAGATAATGTACATGTTAAAAGATGGAGCACCAAAAAACTTCGTCTCTTCAATAGCTGAAGAAATTAACTGACTAAAATCATGGCAGATTTTACCCTAAAAAAGCATGTTTAAACACATTTATGACCCTACGCATAAAGCTTTAGCAACTGTATTTTTAATTTTACATATCATTCAAAACCAAATAAATTAATGATATGAAAAAAATGAATTTATTAATTGTGATATTATTTACAAGTACACTATTTGCCTGCAATAGCGCAGAAAACAATGAGGCGCAAAACAATAATACAGAAGAGGTTCAATCTGTTGGACAGTCTGGAGTGCAAGATGATGCTTCTCAGAAAAATGTAGTTCAAGTTGCTGTTAGCAGTAAAGATCACACCACTCTAGTCACTGCAATTAAAGCAGGTGAATTAGTGGATGCTTTAAGCAATGCAGGGCCTTTTACAGTTTTTGCTCCTACCAATGAGGCTTTTAATAAGTTACCAGCAGGAACAGTGGAGGGCTTATTAAAACCTGAATCTAAGGAAACATTAGTAGATATCTTACAGTACCATGTAGCTGTGGGCGTATATAAAACAGAAGCTTTAAAAGAGGGTCAAAATATTGGACAAGTGAACGGAGATAATATTAATATTACAAAGAAAGAGGGCGCTTACTACGTTAATGGAACAGCTAAAATAATAGCAAGTATTCCGGCTTCCAATGGCATTATACATGTTATTGACGGAGTGCTACTTCCTCCTAAAAAATAGTTTTTTCAGTTTTGAGTTTTTTTATATTTGCTCAGACTTTTTGGTCTGGGCAATTTTTTGTGCCAGTACCATAGAAATACTAATAGCTCTTTGCTTTATTAGTTTAGCATTAGGGCCTTCAAAATTTTCATCCACCGTTTCAAGAAACAACTTATTCCATTGTTCAAAATGTGTATTATTTAAAGGTGTTAGATGGTGCAAATGTGTATGTAATTTAACAGGGTTACCCGTATAACTACCTGTATAAAATAGGGTGTTCTCCCAAAAATCATACATGATGGGTAAATGTTT